>JBPEXP010000157.1:0-5465 GCA_052031475.1 Flavobacteriaceae bacterium
CCTCCTCGTCAGACTCAATGCCGAGGGCTTCGTAGATGTACTGGAAAGTGGATAGCAGCTCAGGCTTACCGTCTATAATGGCCACATTGTGCTCAAAATGGGCACTAGGCTGCCCGTCTGAAGTAAGGATCGTCCAGCCGTCATTGAGCTGCTTAATACGCCGGGTCCCCATATTGATCATCGGTTCGATGGCCACTACCATACCCTCAACAAACTTTTTGCCCCGGCCCCTTTTACCGTAATTGGGCATCTCAGGAGCTTCGTGAAGCTTTTTACCAAGGCCATGACCTACCAATTCTCTCACTACGCCGTAGCCATGACTTTCACAATACTGTTGTATGGCAAAACCAACATCGCCCACGCGATTTCCCATGCGGAATTCGCGGATGCCTATATAGAGCGATTCCTTAGTCACCCTCAATAATTTTTTTACCTCGGGGTCTACTTCCCCGATCTCAAAGGTATAGGCGTGATCCCCGTAAAAGCCGTTTTTCAGCGCACCGCAATCTACAGAAAGGATATCTCCTTCCTTGAGCGGTTCTTTATTGGGTATGCCGTGAACTACCTGGGCATTGGGGCTCATATTTAAGGTGTTGGGGAAATCATACATACCCAAAAAGCCCGGTTCGGCACCGTGATCACGGATAAATTGCTCAGCCAGTCCATCCAGATACAGGGCATTGACACCGGGTTTGATTTCCGAAGCAAGCATTCCCAAAGTCTTGCTTACGATCAGTGCGCTTTCCCTGATCAGTTCTATCTCTTCCCTTGTTTTGATCTTTACCATATTCTGGGGCCTCTCTGTTGCTAAATAAGGCTCTTTTGAGTCATTAGTTCCGGTTGCTCAATACCCATCAGTTTAAGGATGGTAGGTGCTAAATCACCCAAAACTCCTGCCTTCACTTCTTTGACATCCGGGTCTACCACGATGATAGGCACCGGATTGGTGGTGTGGGCTGTATTCGGTGAACCATCCGGATTGATCATGGTATCGCAATTTCCGTGGTCAGCAATAACCAGGGTGGTATATCCATTCTCCAGACCGGCATTGATCACGTCTTTGGCGCAGGTGTCAACCGTTTCACAAGCTTTTACCGCGGCTTCCATGATTCCCGTATGCCCGACCATGTCCGGGTTTGCAAAGTTGAGACATACAAAATCAGCTTCGCCCTTTTTTAGTTCGGGTACTATAGAATCCCTCACCTCAAAAGCGCTCATTTCTGGTTTTAGATCATAGGTGGCTACCTTGGGCGAAGGGCAGAGAATACGTTCTTCTCCTTCAAAAGGTACTTCACGCCCGCCGTTAAAGAAAAAGGTGACGTGCGGATATTTCTCTGTCTCAGCAATACGGATCTGCTTTTTTCCTTTTTTTGACAGCACCTCCCCCAGGGTCTGTTGAATATTATCTTTTCCATAAATGACATGCACATCCTTAAATGTGTCGTCATAATTGGTCATGGTCACATAGTGGAGTTGAAGCGGGTGCATATTGTATTCGTGGTAGCTTTGCTGACTTAAGGCTTGGGTGAGCTCGCGGCCGCGATCCGTTCGAAAATTGAAAAAGACCACTACATCCCCGTCTTTTATAGTACTGAGAGGATTTCCCTGGTCGTCGGTCATGACGATAGGTTTTAGGAACTCATCGGTAGTCTTGTCATCATAACTCTTTTGTATGGTCTTGCCAATATCGGTGGTTTTCTCACCATTTCCATGAACCAGGAGGTCATAGGCCAGCTTGACGCGTTCCCAGCGCTTATCGCGGTCCATGGCATAGTAGCGCCCAACTACGGTGGCCAAAGCGGCATTTTTGTCTTTGCAGAAATCAACCACATCTTCAAGGAATTCTTTTCCGCTCTTGGGATCTACATCCCTGCCGTCGGTGAACGCGTGTACATATGCCTTTTGAACACCGGCTTTATCGCTGGCACTGATCAGTCCTTTTAGGTGGCCAATATGACTGTGTACCCCGCCATCACTTACCAGGCCGAGATAATGCACAGGAACATTATTCTTTTTGGCATATTCAAAGGCCTCTTTGAGGGCTGGTTCTTCCTTGAGTGAATCGTTTTGAACGGCCAGGTTGATCTTTACCAGGTCCTGATAAACGATACGTCCGGCACCCAGATTCATATGACCCACTTCACTATTGCCCATCTGCCCGGAAGGCAGACCTACATTAAGACCATCTGTGAGCAAGGTAGCATGTGGATATTTTTCGTACAGGGAATCTATAAACGGCGTATGGGCATTTTCTATGGCCGAAACCTCGGGGTCAGGAGAAATTCCCCAACCGTCCAATATCATCAATATTACCTTTTTATTCATAATCATCGTATTTCGCCAAGATTGCAAAAATACTTTTAAATACTGTGGATTGCCATTTTTTACTCCTCTTTTTCGGCACGGCAAAGAAGTCCAACTTAATGTTAAAAAATTAACGAAGCAGCGGCTACCAGCTGTTAAACTTAAGTTATTTAACTGTTAATGGTGAAACAATCTACCTGGCAGAGCGTCTATATTTATAACAACTATTATTCATCAATTAAATCTTATTCATCATGAGAAAAACAATCCTAACCGCAACTGCATTGTGCCTGTTTGCGGTCACCGGCATTTATGCGGTCTACAATTCTACTGTCTGTGAAACTCCTTCTGAACTTGTCGCCTCCGCGGAAGTTAACGTCAATCCATTTTGCAAAGCCATTATGGCCGGAGACATTGATACGGTCAAAAAATTGATCGACCTGGGAGCTGACGTGAATGAGAGATCAGTAGGGATGACACCTGCTATGTTTGCCGCACGCTACAACAAGCCGGAGATCCTAAAACTCCTCATCGAGGACGGTGCCAATCTTAAAGCAAAAAGCGACAAGGGCTATACGGCTAGAAAATATGCCGAAATGTCCAATGCCTCCGAAGCTTTGGAAGTTATTCAATCTGCTATGAAAAAGTCTTAGGGGCGTTTATTCATCAAAAAAGAACCCTGACAAGCTTTGCTTCGTCAGGGTTTTGATTTTCATCCCTTAAGTGTTCCAGTAAAAGAGCTAAAATTCAAAGCCTGTGAACGCCCTGTATAAGAAGGCGTAAATGGCCATTGCTAAGAGGATTGCACAGAAAAATGAATATATTTTCAGTAAATACACCAATATTTCCGGTTTGCAATCATCAAAAGCCTCCACATAGAGTTTTCTAAAGTGCAATAGTGTTCCCATATAGTTTCATTTTCAAAAATCAAAGCTATAAGGGTTAAATTGGGGCCAGGATCAGATTGGGAGTAAGTCAAATATATAAAATTAGCCCGAAAATCCTAAAATTGGCCATGATCGGAATAGCTTATTGCATTCCATCGTATTTTTCGATCGCTTCCCGGATTTTCTCAATTCGGTTATCAGGATCTGGGTGGGTGCTCTGAAATTCGGGTACGCGGTTAGGGCCGGCTGCCTCTTTTAATATTTTCATCACCTGGATCATTTCCTCGGGTTCATAACCTGATTGAATCATGAAAAGCACACCCAGCTCATCGCTCTCTAACTCATCTTCCCTGCCATTGGTAAGCAGGGTATTTTGTCCAATGCTTGCCACAATGCCACCGGCATCTGCTCCTACGGTGGCACCCATCGCAACGGTTTTCCAGAAATTGGTTTCCGCAATACGCTCTGCAGAATGCCGGCCTATTACATGGCCGATCTCATGCCCTAATACACCGGCCAGCTGGTCTTCATTCAACTGCTTAAAAAGGGCATAGGTAATAAAGATCTGGCCGCCCGGAAGGGCAAAGGCATTAATAGTATTGTCGTCTGCCAGCAGGTGGAATTGGTATTTATAAGGAGTTTCCCTGGCCATACTGCTGTTCACCAATCTTTTGCCAACGGCATCCACCAGGGTTTGAAATCGCTGGTCAGGGTAAAGACCGCCATGCTGTTCTGCAATTTCCGGAGCACTCTGGAGACCAATGGCGATTTCCTGCTCAGCAGTCATGTTGATGGTCTGTACCCTGCCGGTATACGGATTTTTTTCGCTGTTATTCCATCTCTGGAACAGGGCAAAAGCCACAATGACCAGACCGATAATGATGCGAAATTTCCAACTTCCCCTTCTCATAACGGAGCCTAAAGATTAGCTCCTCCAAAGTACGAAAATGCTATAAAAGATCAGGGTTGATATCTAAAATATTATCGGTGATATAGGTCCGGATGAATCCCGTGGTAAAGTGATCCAGACCCAGGAATTCTTCCTTGTCCAGATAGTGCATAATATTGCGCTTTCTAAAAGTGGTCAGCATAGGAATGGAGAGGGGCGCATAGCTATAATGCCAGGGTTCGTACTTAAAACCACGTCTTTTGGGATTGTCTGTATAGACCAGGTAAAAGCCAAATTCCTCTGAGTGTTCATCCATCCAGGCTTTGAGTTTGGCATATGGACCGTCTCCTTCAAATTTCTCGGCCACTAGTACATCTCCTTCAGCTTCTACACTGCCATCTACAATATCGATCTCCGTGCCCCAGTGATGCCTGCTGGTTCCGGGTATGGTAGAATATTCGATGATCTTGTCAATGGCTTCCAGGGGCTCCATACCCATGTCATCGGTATAGGTATCATACTTGCGCTCAAAGATTTCTACCTGCCTGTCAAAACTTCGGTAACTGGAGACGATTTTAATATCGATCCCTTCTTTTTTGGCCGCTTCCTGCATTTGCCTGAAAGCCTGAAATGCTTCTTTTCTGAGATTGACGTCCTTGCCGTGCAGTTTAATTTTCGCTTTGCCCATCAGCTCCTCCATGCTAAACTCTTGCTCTTGTGCCATGGACTGCGTTGGTAGAAAAGCAATAAGTAGAATGAGTACTGTTATTTTTACCAATAAGCTGTTTGTTTTCATGAGAGCTCTGTTTTTTGACCTTTGTTCAATCTGTGATTCAAAAATAAGGCCAAATCATTTAGAATGTTCATTTACTTAAAACCTTCATTCGCTTGATTGCATGATATATCTCGTTGAATCTCCTGCCTCTACTCATTTCTAATTAGAAATATAGAGATAGCCCTGGTGTTTTTGCCTGAGGT
The DNA here is from genome assembly GCA_052031475.1 of Flavobacteriaceae bacterium. Lineage (GTDB taxonomy): Bacteria > Bacteroidota > Bacteroidia > Flavobacteriales > Flavobacteriaceae > JAHEJJ01. The sequence goes on from JBPEXP010000157.1 coordinate 5,059, forward strand.
CGTGCATGGTAAGGATATAGAAATATACTCCGGATTCCAGTCCGCTTTCCCGGTTGAGTGCACTGTCCCGGTTAGACCGGCCGTTAAATTCATTTTGATAATTGTCCTTGGAGTAGACCATGACACCGTAACGGTTAAATATCTGCAGATTATTGTTTGGCGACTGGGTAATTCCGTCCAGCTCAAGAATATCGTTCTGTCCGTCGCCATTGGGAGTCATAAAGTAATTGTCCAGTTCAATAGTATCAAACGTCTCCAGGGCATCGTCATTCCCACCCAGGGTAAAAATTTCATAGTCGTTGGGTACGATGAGTTCTGAGGTCACCGAACCGTAATCACGTCCGCCTTCCACGGCTGTATTCCCAAGATTTACCCATTGCTGCTGAGACTTAGACCAGCCCATGACC
>JBPEXP010000158.1:0-4518 GCA_052031475.1 Flavobacteriaceae bacterium
GACATTGAGTGGCCATACCCATGGAATGCAATTTGGGATAGAAATTCCAGGTATAGTTAAATGGAGCCCGGTGAAGTGGCGATACAAGTACTGGGCCGGTCTTTATGAAGAGATGGGTCAGCTGATCAATGTAAACCGCGGGTTTGGATTTATAGGTTATCCCGGAAGGGTGGGTATTTGGCCGGAAATAACGGTGATCACATTAAAAAGCAGGAAGCTTGTATAAGAGGTATATCCTGCTGAGCAAAAACATTCGGGAGACCCGTATTTGTTAACATTTTTTCTTACTTTTGGCTGATAACCCAATGATTTACATATGTCTAAATTCGGTGAACTTATAGATCTTAATATTCCCGTGCTCTTGGACTTTTATGCCGAATGGAATGAACAATCCACAGCTATGCATCCGGTTCTCAGAGACGTTGCCGCGGCTCTTGGAGATAAAGGAAAAGTAATCAAGATAGATGTGGATAAGAATAAAGAGCTTTCACAGGCCCTCCGCATCAAAGGCCTTCCTACTCTGATGATCTACAAAAAAGGGGAAATGGTCTGGCGCCAAAGCGGTGAACAGGATGCCAATACCCTGATAGGCATTCTTAACGAATATCTTTAAACCCCGTATATTATTTATTGATACCTGAAGAATCCTGATTTTGGATCCTTCTCCCGGCCGTTACTGTGCGGTATCGGTAGCTGGTAAGGTATCAGCAAGTGGAACCGTATCGATCAGATCCGGATCCTCTTCAGGTAATGCCTCGTCTTCCAGGAAATCATCATCCTGGTAAAAATGCCGGAACTTATCGATGTATTCATTAAATATTAGGGTTTCTCTTTCGGAAACATCCCTGGTATCATGTTCGATGGTAATATCGATAATCCTCCTATACGCCTCCATGTCAGAAATGATCTCATCTATATTAGCATATTGCTCGTCCAGAGGCGTGCCCGCGTAATAGGATAGTCGTTCCTGGTAGATCTTTTTGAGATCGGAAAAAACCTCACGTGCCTCCATGGTAGATCCGGTACGGTAATAAGAATCAATAAAAGGTTCGACGAAGGTATAAAAGCCAAAATGTCTGACCGGCATTTTCTCCATTGCCAGATCAACAATCTTTTTTGCTTTATCAATCTTATTTTCTTCCAGTAGTTTTTCAGCAAGGCGGGCTAAATTGCTTCGGAACGAAAGACCCTGCGTACGGGTTTGAGGATCGTGGTAGATTTGATCGCTTCCCATGTTGCCCCATTCCCAGTTCATCACGATGTCATACATCAGGTCGCTATCTATTCTTCCCAGTTCAAAGGCACTGCGGTTTCTGGTTTTGATCGGCACCAGTTTATAAGCCAGACCCTCCAGCTGCAAATAATCTTTCATCCATATGTATTCTGCCTGATCAAAACTACCGCCGGAAAAATAGATGGGTCTTTTCCAGTCGTTGTTCGCCATAATATCCAGCATCATGATCCTGTTTTTTGGCAGGGCACTTTTGGGCAGATCTACGTCGATGTAATCCACGATCAGATCGGCATCCTCGGCTTTGACGATCCCGGATGCAAGTACGTTTTCCTTGTTTACGGGTATCCGAATTTTATTGGTTGGATAATATACCAGGTTGAGCGTGCTTTCCGGATATTCGCCGAGGTCTGCACCTTGTCTCTCGAGAATATAGCGGAATTTGGTTTGTGGCCTGTCACTGGCTACCCAGTTCATAAAGTCTTTTACATCCCACCGGTTTTCGGTGATCCCCTGGTAATAGATCACATCCCGATTACCATAGCGATACAATTCATGTGTTAGCTGAGAAGGTATAGGATCGCTCTCATAAGCTTTTCTTTTCATTTGGTCCACATACCAGTCGGTGGCAAAAAGGCTGGTACAAATAATACGAACATCGGTTCGGTGACCTTCTATTTCCTGGGCAAACCATAGCGGAAAGGTGTCATTGTCGCCAATGGTGAAAAGCATGGCCCCTGCATCTTTCTGGCAGGAGTCCAGGTAGGCTTTGGCTGAAGCCCGGGCAGTATATCTATTTGAGCGGTCGTGATCGTCCCAGTTCTGGGCAGCCATTAGTACCGGAACGGCCAGCAGGCATATCAGGCTTACAGCCGGCGCCCAAATTTTAGGGTTGATCCACTTATTGAACTCTTCATACAGGGCATAGACGCCCAATCCAATCCAGAGAGCAAAAATATAGAAGGAACCTACCAGCGAATAATCCCGTTCCCTTGGTTGAAAGATATAGGGATTGGTATAGAATTGAATAGCGATGCCGGTAAAAATGAAGAAAACAAATAGGACCCAAAATTGTCTGGGGTCTTTGGATATTTGAAAGATCAAACCGATGATACCTAAGATCAGGGGTAAGAAGAAGTAGGTATTTCGGCCTTTGTTGTCGAGCACATCGCTCGGTAAATTTTCTTGACTCCCGTGTATGATCTCATCAATAAATGAAATACCGCTCAGCCATTCGCCGTTCTTGTTGTACTTGCCCTGGATATCATCTTTTTTGCCCACAAAGTTCCAAAGGAAATAGCGCCAGTACATATAGCCGAATTGGAATTTGAACATATACTCAATATTCTTCCATACGGAGGGGGGTTTCACATCCAGATAATCACTGAACTGGCGAAGGAAGCTGATATATTGTTCTTCATCAATTTCACCCCGCTCATATCCCAGCCTCAGTTCAGCTGCAGCCTTTCTCAACTCTTCGTTAGAGCTCTTCAGGCTAAAATCTAAGGGGCCAAAATATTTCATATAGTTCTCCGCGTGCTGATCAGACCACATCCGCGGGAGTGGCCCCCTGTGTTCCGGGTTTGGACCCTGCAGAGCATCTTCGTAATAATTAACTATGATGTATTTGCCCAGTTGATGGTCTTTCTCATACTTGGGTTTGTCGTCCTTGTCCTCACCGGGCGGTGCAAACAGATCGGAGTAGTAGGTGCCGTAAAACGGGCTGTCTACGCCGGGATATTGTTCTCTATTGTAGTAGGCCAGTAAAGCCCTTGCATCTGCCGGGTTATTTTCGTTCACTACTACGTTGGCATTGGCTCGTATAGGAAGCATCAACCAGGTAGAAAATCCCAGGAAGATGAACATGGCGCAAAGCACCAGGGTATTGGCGATGCGGTAATTATTTTTTCTGGTGTATCTCAGACCAAAATAAAATGCCCCGGCAAAAACAAGACCCATGATGATGGTTCCTGAGTTAAATGGCAATCCGATGCTATTGATAAAGAAAACTTCACTCCACCCAAAAAGCATTAATACATAGGTCAGGGAGAATTTATAGACCAGCATCAAAAGCCCTACGACAACAATATTGGCCAGGAGGAAATTCTTTACAGTGGTCTTCTTGTATCTTTTAAAATAGTAGAGCAGACCGATAGATGGAATGGCCAGGAAGCCCATGAACTGCACGCCAAAAGTAAGTCCGATAACAAAACATATAAGGATGAGCCATTTGTGCCCCCTGGGATCATCCAGGTTGTCTACCCATTTAAGACCTAACCATAATTGCAGGGCCATGATCAGACTGGCCATGGCATACACTTCGGTTTCCACAGCATTGAACCAAAAGCTGTCTGAAAAGGTAAAAGCCAGGGAACCAACCAAGCCACTACCCAAGACGGCAATAGCCTTGCTTTCGGTCAATTCTTTTCCCGAGGCAATTAGTTTACGAGTGAGATTGGTGATGGTCCAGAACATAAACAGGATAGTCAGGGCGCTGGATACGCTCGAGACATAATTGACCATCCGGGCAATCTGGTCTTGTTCCATGGCAAACATGGCAAAAAATGCACCGATCATTTGAAGCAGAGGTGCACCGGGGGGGTGAGCTACCTGAAGTTTAGCAGAAGTGGTGATGTATTCACCGGCATCCCAAAAACTTCCAGTGGGTTCTACGGTGATGCCGTATACGATTAAAGCTATAAAAAAAACGGCCCATCCGAAGATGGTGTCCCACTTCTTGAAGTTTTTTGAAAACATGTAGTAAGGTCTTATCGGACTGGGCGAATTTACTAATTAATACAGATATGCCTGCACATTTTTGTCAAACCTTTAACAGGCTTCAGAGCCTTATTTTTTTAACGGAAACTGGGCATTTTTATTTGTGCATAAGGAAGTTTGTCTTAAATTTGCTCCCGCTTTCAGGCAACTGGCCTATGGTGTAATTGGCAACACAGCTGATTTTGGTTCAGTCGTTCTAGGTTCGAGTCCTAGTAGGCCAACGCAGTTGGGCAATCCCGGCAAATCGCCGGGATTTTTTTTAGGATTGGGGATTAGAAATTGGAGATTAGAGATTGTCGAAGCGAAGCGAAGACCGGATAGTTTGCGAAGCAATACTTTCCGGGAGATTACAAATCCACGAATCCACGAATCCACGAATCCACAAATCCACGAATCAACAAATCAACCTCGAATTTGCAAGTATTTTTCTGACTCAGGATGTAACTTTAAACCTGGGGCGGGGCTTAGAGTGCCCCATTTTTTGTCCTGTCTCGAATAAACAGATCCGC
>JBPEXP010000159.1:0-3035 GCA_052031475.1 Flavobacteriaceae bacterium
AGACAACCAGTTTAAAGCCTCGGATTTTGCGGATAACGGGCTAACCGTGCGAGAAGGAACCATGGTTACCGTATTGGGAACATCGCTCCAGAATAAGGACATATTGCGGTTCTTCCTGGAATCTACCTGGGGGGCCATAGGACTCGAAATGGAAGGGGTGCACTATCAGAAGGCTATCCAGGCTGCTTCAAAAATTAGAAAAAGCATCCGCCAGGATGTGAAAGTCCGATATGCCTACTATGCCTCAGATAATCCGCTGGAAACGGGAAGCACCCTGGCATCGGGCGGTTTGGGCACAACAGGCGTAAAGCCAACCTACCTTATCACGGATAAAATTCTTAAACAAATATTCAACTCAGCATAATGGAAAATCAATTACCGGAAAAACAAAGGCAAGCCGAGGAGATCGATCTCGGGCAGTTATTCCAGTTCATCGGCCGGGGTTTCAACAGGCTTTTTAAGGGTATCCTGAAAGTCTTCTTATACTTAAAGCGGAATCTGCTGAAATTCGGCATATTGATCATCTCCGGATTTCTGGTAGGCTTTGGCTTGAGCCAGATCATTACTAAGCAGTTGAAGACCGAGGTCATTGTAAAACCCAATTTAGACAGCAAGGAATATTTATACGATGCTGTGGAAGAGATCAATGCCAATATCAAAGCAGGCAATAACGATTTTTTTGATGAACTGGGAATAGATCTGGAAGAGAGCAAAGGCCTTGTTATAGAGATCCAGCCCATTGAGAAGGAGGAGATCGAAGACATGAATGATGAGGTTCAATATCTAGAATTGCTGGAGAAATTCCGGGATGAAGAAGGTGTCCTGGATGTGGTGCGTAGTGAGATCCTCAAAAAAAGCGTACTGAACCACCGGATTACTTTCTATTACCAGGATGCGGAAAGCGGCGCTGAGGCAGCGCGAATACTGATGGACTACATCAATTCCAATGACTATTTCAAACAACTTATTACCCTGCATAACCAAAATGCCCAGCAAAGAATTGAAAAGAATACAGAGTTACTCAGCCAGATCGACCAGTTGATTGCAGGCTATACCTCAGACCTCAAGTCGGACAGGGAATTACAGGGCACGCTTGTTCTTAGTGATGCAGAACAGTTGAACGTACCTGGCTTGCTGCGGCTCAAACAGGAACTCATCAGGGATACGGAAATAAAAAAGCTGGAGATACTGGGCTATAACGATGCCATCCGTATCATTAGTTTTGGTAAACCGCAACAGGTAACCAAGTCCTTTTTTGCAAAGACACCCATCCTGATCCCCACGCTTTTAGTCGCCTTATTCCTGCTGATCGATCTTTCCAAGTATTTAAACAGAAAAGCATCGGAATTAAATGTGAATTGACAGCATGGAAGGACTTAACCGTGTACTGATCACAGGTGGCGCCGGTTTTATCGGCAGTAATTTTATACCCTTCTTCCTGGAGCAAAACCCGTCCTGCCAGATCGTAAACCTGGATAAGCTAACCTATGCCGGGAATCTGAGTAATTTAGAGGAAGTAGAAAATAATGAACGGTATATTTTTGTAGAAGGAGACATAGCCCATATCGCCTTGCTGCGCAGATTGTTCGAAGAGCATCAATTTAATGCAGTCATACATTTCGCGGCTGAATCGCACGTAGACAACTCCATTGACAGGCCGGCAGATTTTATCCACACCAACATCAATGGAACATTCTGCCTGCTGGAAGTGGCCCGTGAATTCTGGAAGCCCGGATCAGGCAATAGCACAGAGCATCGATTTCATCACATTTCTACAGACGAGGTATATGGTAGTCTTGGTCCTGAAGGATATTTCACCGAGGAAAGTCCGTATGCACCCAATAGTCCGTACAGCGCTTCTAAAGCCGCATCGGATTTTATGGTCAGGAGTTATCACCACAGCTATGGGATGAATGTGGTGACCAGCAACTGTTCGAATAATTACGGTCCCAGGCAGCATGACGAGAAACTGATCCCAACGGTGATCCGTAAAGCCCTTGAAGGCGATGATATACCTATTTACGGTGATGGCAGTAATGTTCGCGACTGGATCTATGTGCTGGATCACTGCCGTGGTATCAACTTGGTCTTTCACCAGGGAAAGGCTGCAGAGACCTATCTGATAGGTGGGGGCAATGAATTCAATAATTTGTACATTGCCCGGAAGATATGCGAGTTACTGGACCGTATTCATCCTAAAGCAGCAGGCAGCTATGCCCAACAGATCACTTTCGTGGAAGACAGACCCGGACACGATTTCCGATATGCCATTGACGCCTCAAAAATTAAGGATGAACTCAAATGGAAGGCTGATGAATCTTTTGACTCCGGCCTGGAAAAAACGATACGCTGGTATCTGAATAAGTATGTAAAGGTATGAAGGGTATAATTTTGGCCGGGGGCTCCGGTACACGTCTCTTCCCGATCACCCTGGCAGTGAGCAAGCAGCTGATGCCGGTCTATGACAAACCTATGATCTACTATCCCCTGGCAACACTCATGGAGGCGGGAATAAAGGATATCCTGATCATTACAAAGCCCGAAGACCGCTCACTTTTTGAAAAATTACTCGGAGACGGATCCAGGCTGGGCTGTAGTTTTCAATATGCCGTACAAGATGAACCCAGAGGACTGGCTGAAGCCTTTATCATTGGCGCGGATTTCATCGGCAGTGAAAAAGTGGCTTTGATCCTGGGAGACAATATCTTTTACGGTTCCGGCCTGTCAGACACGCTCAAAAGGAACACAGACCCCGATGGGGGAATTGTATTTGGATACCATGTTCAGGATCCGGAGAAATACGGGGTGGTGGAGTTTGATGAAGACGGGAAGGCCATATCGATCGAAGAAAAACCGGAAAATCCCAGATCCAATTTTGCCATACCGGGAATTTATTTCTACGATAATGATGTAGTGCAGATCGCCCGGAGTATAAAACCCAGCAAAAGGGGTGAACTTGAGATTACCGATGTGAACAAAACGTATTTAAATCGGGGTCAACTGACGGTCAGTATACTCGACCGGGGCACGGCCTG
>JBPEXP010000016.1:0-9542 GCA_052031475.1 Flavobacteriaceae bacterium
AATGAACGCGTACAGTTTAAAACCCCGATCATCAACTTTGGAGCCATAAAAGCCAAGATCGCCTATATGGCCACCAACGCCTATGTAGGAGAAGCCGCCTGCTACAGGGCTGCAAAAGATATTCAGGATCGAATCGCAATCCGAATGGCTGATGGAGCCTCGCACCATGAAGCGGAGCTGAAGAGTGTTGAAGAATTTGCCATTGAATGTTCCATTCTGAAGGTAGCCGTTTCAGAGGATGTGCAATGGACCACGGATGAAGGCATTCAGATCTTTGGAGGAATGGGCTTTAGTGCAGATACCCCCATGGAGAAAGCCTGGCGCGATGCGCGTATCTCGCGGATATACGAAGGCACTAATGAGATCAACCGTATCCTGGCAGTGGGCATGCTGATCAAAAAAGCCATGAAAGGTCACGTAGACCTTTTGGGGCCTGCTACCAAGGTTGGAGAAGAACTCATGAGCATTCCTTCTTTTGAAACACCGGACTTCAGCGTCCTTTTTGCAGAAGAGAAAGACCTCATCGCGCGCCTTAAAAAAGTATTCCTGATGGTAGCCGGAAGCGCCGTCCAGAAATTTGGACCGGACCTGGAAAAACATCAGCAATTGCTGATGGCGGCTTCAGACATTTTGATCGAAATCTATATGGCAGAATCTGCCGTGCTCCGCACTGAGAAGAATGCGAAAAGATTTGGGGAAGAAAACCAGAAGACGCAGATCGCCATGTCTCAGCTCTATCTCTACCAGGCTGTAGAAACCATTATTCAGAAAGGCAAAGAGGCTATTGTTTCTTTTGCTGAAGGCGATGAGTTACGAATGATGCTGATGGGTCTCAAGAGATTTACCAAATACACCAATTATCCGAATGTAGCTGCCCTCAGGGTCCAGATCGCCGATAAGGTAGCTGAAGATAATGCGTATACCTTCGATTAATTTTAAGTTGTTGTGATTGTATAATCACTTTACAGTTATAGCCCTCAAAGAGCTCTTCGCTTTATGAGGGCTTTTTTATTTGGATAGTATGCAGATCTTCGGTAACTATGATTTATTTAAATACAATATTCATGAGAACACTCATCCTCTTCATTGTCACCTCGTCCTGTTTTTTTCTGGCCGGTTGCGACTCCAGGGCAACGGAAAAGAACAGCCCGGACATGACAGCCGAACAGATCGTTCAAAAATATACAGAGGCCATAGGAGGCTATGACCAATTAAAAAGCATCCAGACCTTGTCTAAGAAGGGATTTTATGTAGAACCTGCCTATGAGATCGTATGGAAGGCGAGAATTCAGCGAAAAAGACCGAATTTCAGGGTTATTGGCGTTGGTCCCACCAATGATGCAAACTTTATCACCGAAGGTTTCAGTGGTGTTGCCTGGGAGCATCAGCAAGGAAAAGAAGTTGTTTACAGTGAAGGAGAGGCTAAAAAAGTGATACTGGTATCCAATGAATTTGATCATCCTTTTATTGACGCAAGAATAAAAGGCCACCAGCTGACATACAAGGGACTCAAGTGGCTAGGCAGTACAAAAACTCATGATCTTGAAGTTACCATAGACGTGATGAATGAAAAATATCGTGCGAATTTTTATTTCGATGTGAATTCTTACCTACTGCTCGGAAAACGCAAAACAATGCCCATTCACGCTGTTGGAGATGAAGTTGATATCGTGGTGTACTATTCTGATTACAGGGAGGTTGCAGGAGTTTTGATGCCCTACAACTATATAGAACGCAATGAAAAGACCGGGGCATTTCTAAATGCCAACATATGGGAAGAGGTAGTGGCCAATGTCGACCTTCCGGATTCCACTTTTCAACCCCCTGCAAGCATGGATAAGTAAGTTGATTTCTGATTGAGTACTAATAAAAAAAACCGCTCAAATTATGAGCGGTTTTTTTGTTCTTTAATTACTATTACAGAAAGCTGTAATTCTCGGCATAGTCGAGCATCTGGCCTTCAAAGCTCTCGGGTTGGATCAACTCGATATCCGTAATATTTCCTTCATCGTCCAGAACCGGCGTCAGCACGGGATTGACAAAGCCACTGTAAGGTGCCGATTGAAACTGCTCATTCCGCTTCAGGACTTCGGCGTGCAATTCCTGGTCTACCTTCACTCCATAGCCTTCCACTAACTCCTGGGCAGCCTCAAAATCGCCTTCCGACTTAATTCGTTGCGTTTCCCTGAGCAATTGGCCAAATAATTCTCTCAGCTTGTTGTAATCAAGAATGTTGTAATAGGTCTTGCCATCTTTTTGAACTTTTTCGATGACCTGATCTTCCATTCCTTTTTCGAAGACCCAGGCCGATACCCATTGGCGGTTCACCATATGATCTTCTTCAATATCATCTCCCAGTTCAATCCGGATCAGCTGAGTAACAAGTCCATTGCGGATATATCCGTCATAGGCTGCTTTACCTACCTTTTCATAATCTTCAACCAGGCCAAGTTCCTGAATTTTAGGGTCCATCAGGTAATAGAGAGCCAGAAGGTCTGCCCTGCCCTCTTCCATAGTAGATGCGTAATTTTTAAGTGTTTCTTTGGGTTGTCCCACGCCCTCGTTGATCTGACCCGAAGCATGTCCGATCACTTCGTGCAGGGCAGTGTGCAGTTTATCGGCCAATTGACCGTATTCCATCTCCAGGGCAATCTCTTCCTCGTCAAAGGCGTATTCCCTGAGCCTACCTGATCCACCGGCATTATTATAGGCGTCAATGATATTGCCCAGGGAAACCGATTTACTGCCGTGTTCCTGTCTGATCCAGTTGTTGTTTGGAAGATTTACCCCAATGGGCGTACTGGGCGATGCATCACCCGCTTCCCCGGCCACATTCACGGTCTTATAAGAGACTCCTACTACATTGTCTTTTTTGTGCGCCTCCATCAACGGCGATTCATCCTCAAACCACTGGGCGTTTTCGGAAAGGACAGCCATTTTTCTTGACATTTCAAAATCCTTGATCTCTATGATGCTTTCGTACGATCCGCGATAGCCTTTGGGATCATTATACACCTCGATGAATCCGTTGATCCAGTCGATATTTCCCCCCGTATTGGTAACCCAGGCTACGCAGTATTCATCCCAGGTATCCAGATCGCCGGTGTTGTAGTATTCTATAAGTAGCCCCAGTGCTTTTGCCTGGTCCTCATTCTCGGCCACTCCCTGGGCCAGCTCCAACCATTTTACGATCTCGTCAATAGCCTCACCATACATGCCCCCGGACTTCCAGACTTTTTCTACCAACTGCCCGTTTTCCTTTACTAATTTGGAATTCAAGCCCGCCTCAATAGGTCTGTCTTCTGGTCCTTTATAGGCCGAAGAATAAAACGATTCCACGTCACTGTCCGTTATATCAGGTCCGTAAAAATTTACAGCCGAAGCGGCAATATTGTCTACGCCTTTTTTCTTGTTCACCTTCTTAGAATCGGCATCGTTAAAAATAACCTCAAAGGCCTCCTCCCCTAATGCGGCATCCACTTCACCCATCAGGTAGCGCAAATAATCCTGGGAGAAATCAGGCTTTATTTTGTCATTGCTGTAATGGTGATGGATCCCATTGGAGAACCAGACTCTTTTGAGATAGGTTTCAAAGGCTTTCCAATCTTCCGTACCGCGATCCCCTGTATAATCAGTAAATATTTTTTCCAGAACCTTCCGTATTTCCATATTATGCCGATAATTTTGATCCCACATAATATCCCTTCCTGCCAGGCCTGCCTGGGTGAGATAGTAGACCAGTTTTTTTTCCTGCAGACTCAATTCTTCAAATCCCGGTACCTGGTACCTTAAAATTCTGAGGTCTGCAAATTGATCAACTACATATTCAAATGATTCTTCTGTAGAAACCTCGGAAGTTTGTGAAGTGTTGGGTTCCTGACATGAATACAACAGAAAGAAGATCAGCAATCCGCTGTACAGATAGTTTAGTTTCATCGTTTGTGTTTTTTGTTCAGCCCCAAATTTAGCGAATCATCTCCTATAATTTTCTTAAGATGAGCAGTAAGAATTTTCTTTTTTAAAATAGATTCAAACCAAGAAGTTTTGGTGGGAATTGATGATTGCGATTATTTTTATACAATGGATCAAGATTTACTAAAGGATGCCTATTCGGCCGAGACTTTCAGGCAAGAAGGTCATCGATACATCGATATGCTGGCCGATCACCTGGAACATACGATTTCTGCAAAGCAGGATCTGGTGATCAACTGGCAAATACCGGAGGATGAACACCGTTTTTGGCGCCACTATATGCAGGAAGGCAATGCCAGTGATATGGCAGCCCTTATTCTGGAAAGGTGTATTCATATTCACCATCCCAGATATATGGGACATCAGATAAGCCCGGTAATCCCTTTCACCGGACTGACCAGCTTATTAGGTGCAGTCCTGAACAACGGCATGGGCATCTATGAAATGGGAGCCGCTCCCACTGCCATGGAACGGGTTGTTACCGATTCACTTTGTCAGGCCTTGGGGCTCGGGCCCGCCTCCAGCGGCTTTCTTACTTCGGGCGGAACACTGGCCAACCTCACTGCGTTGCTCAGCGCTCGCCGGCGTTTTTTGCAAAATAGGCCGGAGCATCTGGGACCCCCCGGACAGCTGGCGATCCTGGTCTCAGAAGAAGCGCATTATTGCATTGAGAGGGCTGTTCAGATCATGGGGCTTGGTCAGAGAGGGATGATCAGCATACCCGTAAATGACCAATACCGGATGCGCTCAGAATTATTAGAGGACTATATCAACGATGCCAGGAATTCAGGAATTGAGGTATTTGCTCTGGTTGGCAGTGCCCCGAGCACAGCGACCGGTATTTACGACAATCTATCTGAACTAGCCCAATTCTCCACAAAGCATGGGATTTGGTTTCACGTTGACGCTGCCCATGGCGGGGCAGCCATTTTCTCTGAAAAGTACAAACATCTGCTGGATGGGGTTCAACAGGCGGATTCAGTGGTCATAGACGGTCACAAGATGATGATGATTCCGGCAATTACCACAGCCCTATTATTTGCAGATGGAAAAAATGGCCACCTGACTTTCAGGCAAAAAGCGGAGTACCTGCTCGAAGAGTCAGTAGAAGAAGATTGGTACAACCTGGCCAAGCGAACTTTTGAATGTACTAAACACATGATGAGCCTGCACTGGTACGGACTGCTCAAATATTACGGTGTAGAATTATTCGACCAGTTTGTGACCCGCTTATACGATATGACAGCAAAATTTGCCGCCCTACTGGAGGAGGCACAAGACTTTGAATTGGCTGTGCTGCCTATGTCAAACATCCTTTGTTTCAGGTACACTGGAAATTCTAAAAAGGGATTCGATATTGATACGCTGAATAAAGCAATCAGGCAACGCCTTCTTGAGGATGGCAGCTATTATATCGTCCAAACGCGACTGATAACCGGGCATTACCTGAGAACTACCATTATGAATCCTTTTACCACCGAGGAACATTTCCGAGGACTTATGGATGAAATAAGGAAAATCGCCAAAAACGAATAACAGGCAGTAGATCTACCTCATAGTCTCTATGACCCGGTCGTCTGACTCTTTGTTTGAAAAGTTGATGGCGCAGTCAATTAGTGCCAGATGGGAATAAGCCTGCGGAAAGTTACCCAACAGTCTTTTGCTCTTAAAATCAATGTCTTCACTAAAGAGGCCCAGATGATTGCTGTAGCTCAGAACACGGTCAAACCATTCCTTGGATTTTTCAACCTCACCAATCTGATACAGACTATTGATAAACCAGAAGGTACATATGGTGAAAGAGGACGAGGGCAGACCAAAGTCGTCTTCGTTCTTATATCGGTACAGAAGTCCGTCATGGCTTAGTTCTTTCTCTATCGCTTTTACCGTACTTACAAACTTGGGATCCTTGGCCTCAATAAAACCGTAAGATTCCATAAGCAGCACGGAAGCATCCAGATGATCTGATCCGTAAGCCTGGACAAAAGCCTTCACTTCACTATTCCAGGCATTTTCATGGATGTCTCTGCGAATTTCCTCTTCAAGCACCGACCACTTTTCAATTTTTCGGTTTTTCCTCAGGATCCTCGCTATTTTGATAGCCCGGTCTATGGCCACCCAGCTAAGTACCTTGGAAAAGGTAAAGTGCTGATCACCTGTCCTGAATTCCCATATACCCTTATCAGGCTCCCGCCAGTGCTTGGCTACGATCCATACAATGCCTTTGGTAATGCCCCATAATTCTTCTCCGCCCTCTATATTATTCCGGAACTTATCCAGCTGCGTATAAATAACATCCATTAAGATGCCATAGATATCGTTTTGCTTTTGCTCATAAGCGGCATTTCCTATCCTCACAGGCTTAGAACCCTTATAGCCACTTAAATGATCCAGGGTTTCTTCAGTGAGCTTTTTTTCTTTATTGATGCCGTACATGATCTGAAGCTTCTCATCCTTATCCGGAATGAGATCGATGATGAATTTGAGGTAGCGCCTCGCCACATTCCTGTGCTCCAGTCCGGCCATGACCTTGATCACCATGGAGGCATCCCTGATCCAGCAAAAACGGTAATCCCAGTTACGCACTTCCCCAATGGTCTCAGGTAAAGAAGTTGTGGCTGCAGCCAGTACAGCCCCGGAACGGTCGTAACTCAAAAGTTTTAAAGTAACGGCACTTCGCGAAATTTCTTGATTGTACTTTTTAAAATTCGGGGTTTTCTCACTCCAGTTAAGCCAGTAAACTTTGGTGCGTTCCTGCTCTGTGTACATTTTAAGCGTTGTAGGCTGGAAGATCTTCTCGTGGTAGCTCAACATAAAGAAACCGTCCTCAGTTACTTCAAGATCGCGGCCCTCCATGACGGCGTTCTTATTAAAGGAAGTATAGAAAAAAACAGTATCAAACTTATCCTCGTAGGTGAGGCTGGCTATGAAGTGCTTCTTGACGAATGATTCGGTCTTTCCCAAGGCATATCTAAGCTTGGGATCGTACTTGACCCTGAATTTGGGTCTGCCGCTGATATGGCGTATATACCTTATTAATTCCGGCGGTGCGTGATAGGTGCCGTTTTCCTTGTGGTACCTGGGCATAAAATCACGCACTTCAAAACAATCTTCTCCATTGGAAAAACGGGTGATCATCAAAGCCGTATTCTCTTTGTAGCGCTGAGAGATCTTGTATTCAGGATCTGTATGGACCTCAAAACTCCCGCCTTTTTCCTCGTCGAGGAGTTTGGCAAAAACAGAGGAGGAATTGAACTCAGGAAGGCAACACCAGTCGATCGATGCATTTTTCGATATCAAGGCTGCAGACCTGCAATTTCCAATAATTCCGTAATCCAGGTTATCCATGTATTAAATCTCTATCCCTAAATTGTCTAAAAGCTGCAATTTGTCGAAATTTATAGAATTAAAGGGCAAAAACACGTCAAAATCAAGCATTTTATGGGCAAAACTGTCATAATCTCAAACAGACTCCCGGTTCAATTGCAAATCCGCAACGGCAGTATAGAGGCAATTCCCAGTGTAGGGGGACTGGCAACAGGTATGAAGTCTGTGCATTCAGGAGGCGATAGTCTTTGGGTAGGCTGGAGCGGACTAACGGAGGAAGACATTCCCAAAAAACTGGAAGCGGATATTGACAAAGCCCTGGAGGAACACGGATGTGCAAAAGTCAAACTGACCGAAGACGAAGTGAACGGATTTTATTTCGGCTTTAGCAATAGGACCGTATGGCCGCTCTTCCATTATTTTATGGAGTACGCAGAATTTGAGCTGGCAAACTGGGAAGTTTACAAGGCGGTCAATCAAAAATTCGCCGACGTACTTTTAACCAAAGTAGAAGATGAGGACACGATCTGGGTACACGATTACCAGTTGATGCTGGTACCCCAAATGGTCAGGGAAAAAAGACCTAAAGTGGCCATTGGATTTTTTCTTCACATCCCTTTTCCCTCCTATGAAATTTTTAGGACTCTTCCCTGGAGGGAAGAAGTGCTGGAAGGTCTGCTGGGATCAGATTTAATAGGATTTCATACCTATGATTACGAGAGGCATTTTCTTAGCTCGGTCAGGCGCCTTTTAGGATTGGAGGTGCAATTCAACGAGGTCATACACGAAAACAGGATAATCAAAGCTGATTCTTTTCCGATGGGTATAGACTACAAGAGGTTCAACGAGGCTGCCAAACATCAGGCTGATCTTTCCACCGAACAATCCGATCTTCAAAGACGGCTGCAACTTCACAAGGAATCCACTCCGGATGCCAAGCTCATACTTTCCATAGACAGACTGGATTATACCAAGGGTATAGCCAAACGGCTGAATGCCTTTAAGTATTTCCTGGACAAGTATCCCGAATATAAAGAAAGGGTCAGGCTCATCGTGCTGGCCGTGCCTTCAAGATCCAAAGTGCCTCAATATAAATTGCTTAAAAAGGAAGTAGACGAGCTCATTGGACGGATCAACGGGGAATTTGCCACCGTAAGCTGGACGCCCATTTGGTATTTTTACAGGTCTGTTCCCTTTGAAAGCCTTATCGACCTATATACTTCCAGTGATATTGCCTGGCTGACGCCCATACGCGATGGGATGAATCTTGTGGCCAAAGAGTACGTGGCTGCCAGGATAGACGGCAGCGGTGTACTTATCCTTAGTGAAATGGCCGGTTCGGCCAAGGAGATGAGTGAGGCCATACTCATTAATCCCAATAACTTCGAGCAGATTGCGCAAGCCTTGTACCAGGCCATTAATATGCCATTGAAGGAACAGCAAAAACGAAACAAACTTCTCCAAAAAAGACTGAAGCGCTACAACGTGGAAAGATGGGCCAATGATTTTATGAGTTCGTTGAGAAACCAGGTCGAATCTGAAGACCTAAAAGTGTCTAAGAAACTTACTTCAGGTAGATGGAACAACATCATCAAGGATTTTGAATCTGCAAAGAACAGGATTTTGTTCATTGATTATGACGGCACCCTGGTAGGTTTCCACAGTGATCCCCAACAAGCCAAACCGGATAAATCTTTATACGAACTGTTAGACAAAATCTCCAGCCTGGAAAATACCACGCTCTACCTCATTAGTGGCCGTGACAAACAGACCTTTACTAAATGGTTCCTCGATAAGAAGTACAATATGATCGTAGAGCACGGGGTCTGGATTTCCAAGGACGGAGAAAACTTCCGTATGCTCGAAAAGGTTAACAATAACTGGATGGACAAAATACGCCCTGTTCTGGAGTCGTTTGTAGACCGAACACCAGGTTCCTTTATTGAGGAAAAGAATTATTCACTCGCCTGGCACTACCGCAATACAGACGTGGACTTCGGCATTCAACGCGCCAATGAACTAACCACGGTATTGACCAGTCTTATTGGCAATGACGATATCAGTGTCATGTCTGGCAATAAGGTGTTGGAAATAAAGAGCAGTAATGTAAATAAAGGAAGGGCAGCTTTGCGCAGTATGAATGGTAAGGACTATGATTTCATCTTTGCCATAGGTGACGACTGGACAGACGAATTTATGTTCCAGGAATTACCGGAAACGGCCGTCACTGTTAAAGTAGGCAG
>JBPEXP010000160.1:0-3859 GCA_052031475.1 Flavobacteriaceae bacterium
ACCTTGCTTTTACCGGCAAAGGTAAACTCTACAAGATCTTTGCCATTGGCCTGCAATACTTCTCCGTTCTCCTGCCCGTCCCAATTATACCATTTCCAGGTATAGCGATCTCCTTGTTGAATGAATTCGCCAGCCTCGCGTGTGTTTTCCTCTCCATTGATATACTGCGCTTCCCTTAAAAACCAGGAGCAAATTCCTTCAGGGGTGGCCCAGCACCAGTAGAGCTTTTCCAGGGGTGCTTTGATATAGATCTTTTTTTTGAACGTGTGAAAATTTAAAGTTTCCATGATGCTTTCTTTTGTTTTAGCTTCAAGTGGTACAATTCTCTTCCCAGCGAAGCCAGAAATGGTATGCCAATTTCATCGTATTCATATTGGTCGTCATTAAATACACCATCGCTGTTAACCACGATGGTGGCACTTAGAAGAAATTCCACATCTGACTCAGTGTCCAGAATATAGGCACAATCTGTGAGTGTGCCGTAGGCGTAGCCCACTTTATTGTAGATCCTGAGGTGGTCTGGTATTTGCGTTTCTTTATCGCCATAAATGAAGAACTTGCCATAGCTATCGCAATATTCATCTGCGTTATATCCCTGAAGCCTGGGGGGAGACCACATGGCGGTTAACAAGTGTTCACGGGCACGCTCATCCATTTTAAACTTTTCCGGTTCCTCAAAAAGATCAGGAAAAATTATTCGTTTCATTACCTCATGCTGAGTTTCCAGTGGATAGTAGTTTTTCAGGCTAAAATCAAAGGGCTCTTTAATCAGCATCTCATCGTCCATAAAAGCTTTTCCTTTGTGTAGCCCATTAATATTAAGCGGCTTGGGCTCCTGATTCACCGTGGGTGAAATACTGGTAGTAGTGCTGTCATTGATATAAACGATAACAGGCCTGGTGGTAACGTCGTCTGCATCGGGTACGGATAGGCGGTGTGCTATTCGAACCGGACCTGCATTGAGCAGTGTCAGCCTCTCATTAATGTAATCCTGACCCATTAATTCGATCATCCGATTGCTGGCTTCATTATCACTGAGCGCAAAAACCTTGATCACTTCCCGCGCCATAGTTGTTTCAAGACTGTCTCCCTCTACATAAAAGCGGGTATCCAGATCCATCAGGTCCATCTCAGCAATGCGCTCGAGGGCCAGTGCCGCTATTGGTAATTTGACCGTACTGGCCGGGTAGAAATAATTGTTGGCATTTAAGCGAAAATGGTGGTTTATAAATTTTATACCTCCATCGGAACGATCTATCTCGGTAAAGATGATCTGAACTTCATACGCATCGGGTTTCTCCATTACCGTGCGTATTGCATCAGCTTCAGAATGGTACAATACATGCTCCAGGGGATCAGGGATAACGTCTTTCTTACATGACCAAACTGGAACAAGTAAGAAGATCAACAGAGCAATTTTGAAGACGAGAAATGCTGAGTTCATTCTTCCTCTCTGTACATCGGAAACAATTTTAATCCGCATCCTCAAATACTTCTCCCCGGTGGGGAATAAGAGCATCCCGTACACGGATCATGTCTGATTCTTCTACAACCATATAGGCCATGCTGTGAGCTGAGCTGTAATCGAGGTAGCCGGTTATGTCTAAGGGAAGATCTTCAGCCGTAATGTATTCTCTCAGGTGTTTTTCGTGATGTCTTGCTACCTCACTGGCAGTAGGTCCCCTGAAATCCCATATGAGTTTTATTTTTCTCATGATGCTGTTTCTTGCGAATCGGCTGCTACAGAAGTGCCATCTTCTGCAAAAGCCTTGAAACTCTTTAAATATTCCATGGATTGCTTTTTAAAAGCCCCGGGCATCAACCAAGACATGAGCTTCATAAAAAAACCACTGAACTGAAACTCGGTTTCCGATATCCACAGGGTCTGGTTTTCATCCAGGTCTTTAAAATAATTCTTCTGCACATTGTGCACTCCTTTAGCATCGTAGGTTGCATGAAATTCATAGGGCAGATTTTTCTTGAGGATGGTTTCAATCATGGTGATCTCTCTTTTACCCATTTTGTATTTAAGTTCCATCTTAGATCCTTCTTTACCGGGGTAATCATCAAGCTGGTTATATGAGATCAGTCCTTTTTGCCAATGTTTCATATTTTTGGGATCATCGAACTTTTGTATGAATTCACTCCTCGGCAGATCGACCGTAATCTCATTTGAATATTTCATCAGTTTGGGTTGTTTGGTGTCCTACTAATTTACTAAAACTACAACTGTAACACATCAAAATTGCGTAAATGAATAAGAGCAGGCATTGTTCAACTTCATTGAATTCTTATTTTTGCCTTTGCAATTTTAACTTCATTGTTCCATGAAATGGTTGTGTGTCCCTATTCTTCTTTTATTTCTGGGTTTGAGTTCCTGTGGGGACCTTCTGAAAAAAAATGAGGAGAATAAGCCATTGGCCAGGGTGGGGGATACCTATTTGTATCCCGAAGATGTCATGGGGTTGATCACCGAAGACATGAGCGAAGCAGACAGCGCCGCCATAGTCTCAAACTACATCAATAAATGGGCTGCCAAGCAATTGTTGTTATCTAAGTCCAGGATCAATTTACCTGAGGAGAAGATTGAAGAGTTTAACAGGCTGGTTGAAGATTACAGAACAGACCTTTATACCAGGGCATATAAGGAAGCACTTGTCTTACAGGCACAGGATACCACTATCAGCCGGAATGAGCTGAATGGTTTTTACGAAAGCCAGAAAGAGAACTTTCGTCTGAATGAAAAATTACTACAGTTGCGATTTGTTGAAATACCACTGCAATTCCTCAATAAAGAAGAAATAATAAACAAGCTCAGACGTTTTGAAAGAGAAGACATTAATTACCTCGATTCTGTAGGAGTACAGTTCAAAAAACTGAATTTTAATGATAGTCTGTGGGTGCCGGTGTCGAGGCTTATACAGGAAATACCCCCTCTAAACTCCGACAACGAAGGCCGATACTTAAAAAAATCACAATTTTTTGAATTGCAGGACGCATCAGGGGTATATTTGGTCTTTGTTAGGGACCTCTTGGAGGCGAATGAAATAGCCCCCCTGGCTTACGTAGAGCCTCAGATCCGACAAATTATCCTCAACAGGAGAAAACTGGATTACATCAGGAAACTTGAAACGGAGATCATAGATGAAGCGACTAAAGAGAATGAATTTGAAGTTTATGAATAAAATCACCTGCGCCTGGCTTATCACCTTAATGATTGCTGCAACCGGCTATGGACAAATGCGGGACTCTATTCCCGATACACAGATTGAACCGCCGGAAATGCCTATGGAGGCCAACAGGCCTATTACAAAAGATACGACCAGTAATTTCAAGCGAGTTAAAATTGATGGGATAGCCGCGGTAGTTGGTGATTATGTAATTCTCAACTCTGATATTGAAAAAACCCTCATTGACCTGAGGAATCAGGGCGCTTCTCCTCAGGATATTACCCATTGTGGCCTGCTTGGAAAACTGATGGAAGACCGGCTTTATGCCCACCAGGCCGTTCAGGACAGTATTCTGGTCTCGGATGACGAAGTTAACAGTACAAGTGACCGGCAGATTCAGCAGCTGATTCAGCAGGTGGGTTCTATGGAAAAGGTCTTGGAGTTTTACAAAAAAGAATCCGTGGAAGCTTTTAGGGAAGAGCTTTTCAACATCAATAAACTTCGGATGCTTTCCGAAAAAATGCAGCAAAAGATTGTCAGTGATATCAAGGTAACACCGGAAGAAGTCAGGCAGTTCTTCTACAGGATTCCCGAAGACGAGAGGCCGGTTTTTGGTGCTGAAATGGAGATCTCTCAAATAGTAAAGGAGCCGGTTATCCCTGAAGAGGAAAACCAGAGGGTCATAGATA
>JBPEXP010000161.1:0-10434 GCA_052031475.1 Flavobacteriaceae bacterium
AGCGCATCTCCCTGATTCACCACAGCCTGGTGATTGATGCAGAGAATATGACCGTCGTATGGGGCTTTGATGCGTCTTCGACGCCGGGCATAGGTGTCGGTTATTAAACCCATTTCCTGACCTTTTTTGATCTGGCTGCCATTAATAACCTCAGGAATGAACATCCCTGCTGTGGGGGCCCTCATCCATTTCCTCTCTGTTAGCATGTAGGATTTATGCCTTTTTATCAGTGCTTTTTCTGTTTTTGAAATCATGCCAAAATGTTTAAAAACATTCTGTATGCCCTGCATCCCTGCATTGATGGCATACTCATCAAAGCGCATACTTTCGCCTGCCTCAAATACGATGGAAGATTTGCCCAAGCTGTGGGCCGCCTTCCTGAAGGAACCGCGGATTAGTTTTGATGGAAACGAAAAAGGAGCGTGAAAAACTTCAGCCATCTTTCTGCTCATTTCATCATCATCGGTATAGCGTGTTTGCGGATAATTATGCCTTAAGTCGCCCCCGGTATGCAGATCAATCCCAAAATCCATTTGACCCAAGACCTCTGAAGTGTAATGATAGGCAATCCGGCTGGCCATACTGCCCATTTTTTTGCCCGGAAAACTGCGGTTGACATCTTTTCCGTCAGGCACATCGCGGGAAAAGTGGATGAAACCAAAAATGTTCAAAATAGGTACGGCGATGACAGCACCTTTTTGTACCTGAAATCGCTTCTGCTGTAACATCCGCCTCACTATTTCAATCCCATTGATCTCATCCCCATGCAAACCTGCCTGGACTAAAATGGTTGGACCCGGTTTTTTTGCATTGAATACATAGACTGGAATATCGATCAGAGTGCCCGTAGGTAATCGATCAATGCTAATTTTAAGCATTTTCTTTTCGCCGGGTCGTACGGCTTCATTACCTATGGTAATATCCCTGTTTTCTTTTGCGACGTCCATTGCGTTCGACAAATTTGATGATTTCCCGGGCTACATTGACCCCCGTGGCATTTTCAATACCCTTCAGCCCGGGTGATGCATTAACTTCTATGAGTAGCGGTCCTCTTTTTGATCGGATTAGGTCTACCCCGGCCACTCCTAGTCCCAGAAATTTGACCGCGTTCTTGGCAATTTCCTGCTCTTTAGCTGTGGGGATAATGGCCACCGTATCGGCACCCCTGTGTACATTAGACCGGAATTCCTCAAGGGCGCTGCTTCTCTTCATGCTTGCAATAACCTTATTGCCAACAACAAGAATGCGTATATCTTCCCCATTGGCTTCTTCAATATACTCCTGCATCAGAATGCTGGTATCCATTTTGTAAAAGGTGTCCAGGATAGATTTAGCTGACTTTTTTGATTCGGCAAGAATGACTCCCAGACCCTGAGTGCCTTCCTGTAATTTGATGATCACCGGTGTGCCGCCCAGTATTTTGATCTGCTCTTCTATGTTATCAGGATTGATGGAAAAAAGGGTCTCGGGAATCGGGATGCCTTTCCTGGCCATGATCTGCAAGGTCCTCACCTTATTTCTCGCACGGGTAATGCCGAGGGACCTGGCCGTACTGAAAGTGCCGTTCATTTCAAATTGCTTGACAATGGCCGCACCATGACGGGTTACGTTGGTGCCGATCCTCGGAATGATCGCATCAAAATCATCTGTAATACTCTCATCCCTCAAAAAGATTTGTGGTTTTCCCGACCCTAATTTTACAGAGCACTTGGTGTGGTCTATCAATTCTATATGATGACCGTGTTTCTCTGCTTCTTCGGCAATCCTCCTGGTAGAATATACATTCAGGCTTACTGACAATAGTCCAATATTCATAGCTAATGGTCCGGGTAATACGCTTCCGAATATCGGTAAAATAATCTGATTACCTTATTGATGCAATCAATTATTCATGAAGATATTACATAGTTTTCGCGTCTTTTTTGTTTAAGATTTGAAGCTGCCAAGCCTCAAAAAATCCGGAATACTTGAACAACTTTTTTACGCTCCTTATAATCAGTCTAAATACCGGATATTAAGCCGTTCGAAGTTTGTTAAAATCTGGTCTGTGGCGTAAATTAGCGCAGTTAAACCAATTGGAATGAGTGCATTGATAAAGTCGTCCATTGCCAGGAAGGTGGTGATGGCCCTGTCCGGTCTTTTTCTGGTCATATTTTTAATCCTTCACGTTACTATCAACCTCTCTTCTGTTATAAGTCCGGACACCTTTAACCAATGGTCCCACTTTATGGGTTACAATCCCATTGTTCAATATCTGATGCAGCCCATTCTGATCGCCGGTGTTGTCATTCACTTCGTAATGGGCATTGTACTGGAGATACAGAACAACCGTGCAAGGACGGTAAAGTATGCCCAGTTTAAAGGCAGTGCCAATGCCAGCTGGGTTTCACGCAATATGATCATCTCCGGCCTGGTTGTTCTAGCTTTTCTCGGTCTGCACTTTTACGATTTCTGGTTCCATGAAATGGCCTATAAATACATTGAAGTTAATCCTGAAGATCCTACAAGATATTATGCCGAAACGGTCGAAAAATTTGTGCCCATTTGGAGGACTGTTCTCTACGTGATCGCATTTGTTCTGTTAGCCCTGCACCTGTGGCACGGCTTCGCATCATCCTTCCAGAGTATGGGTGTTAACAACAAATACTCGCCGGGCATCAAAAAGTTTACCAAAGTCTACGCGGTGGTCGTTCCACTCTTATTTGTATTTATTGCAGTATATCATCACCTTAATCCGCTAACGCATTAATTATGGCTGTACTTGATTCTAAAATTCCATCCGGGCCTTTAGCCGAAAAGTGGACGAAGCACAAGAACGAAATCAACCTGGTAAACCCTGCCAATAAGAGACTCATTGATGTTATCGTAGTGGGTACCGGTCTTGCCGGAGGTTCGGCTGCTGCTACACTGGCAGAGCTTGGCTATAACGTTAAGACCTTCTGTTATCAGGATTCTCCCAGGAGAGCACATTCCATCGCTGCCCAGGGCGGTATCAACGCTTCGAAGAATTACCAGGGCGATGGAGACAGTGACTATAGGCTGTTTTACGACACCATTAAGGGTGGCGATTACCGGTCACGGGAAGCCAATGTATACAGGCTGGCTGAGGTTTCCAGCAACATCATAGACCAATGCGTGGCACAGGGAGTTCCCTTTGCCAGGGAATACGGCGGATTGCTGGATAACCGATCTTTTGGGGGAGTGCTTGTATCGCGCACTTTTTATGCGAAAGGACAAACGGGTCAGCAGCTTTTGCTGGGTGCATACGGGGCTATGAACCGCCAGATCCAGAGGGGCAAGATCCAGTCGTTTACAAGACACGAGATGTTGGATCTCGTATTGATTGACGGAAAAGCCCGCGGCATTATTGCCCGCGACCTGGTTAGCGGAGAGATAGAAAGGCATGCTGCACACGCCGTGGTCCTGGCCACAGGTGGATATGGCAACGTCTTTTACCTTTCAACCATGGCCATGGGCTGCAATGTAACTGCTGCCTGGCGTGCGCACAGGCGAGGTGCCTTCTTTGCCAATCCGTGCTTTACTCAGATACATCCCACCTGTATTCCGGTGTCAGGGGATCATCAATCTAAACTGACCTTGATGTCCGAGTCACTGAGAAACGACGGTAGGATCTGGGTTCCAAAGCGACTGGAAGACGCACAGGCTATCCGGGATGGTAAATTGAAGCCCACAGAACTAAAAGCCGAAGACAGGGATTACTTCCTGGAACGGCGCTACCCGGCCTTTGGTAATCTTGTACCGCGCGATGTGGCTTCAAGAGCGGCCAAAGAACGATGCGATGCTGGTTTTGGAGTTAATAAGACCGGTGAAGCTGTTTATCTTGATTTTGCCTCGGCCATCGAAAGGTACGGAAAAGAGAAAGCCCTTACTTCCGGCATCAAGAATCCGGATAAGGATACAATTACCAAACTTGGCGAAGAAGTTATTGCTGCCAAATACGGTAACCTTTTCCAGATGTACGAGAAGATCGTAGACCAGGATCCTTATAAAACGCCTATGATGATCTATCCGGCCGTACACTATACCATGGGTGGTCTTTGGGTAGATTACAACCTGCAAACCACCATCCCCGGATGTTTCTGTGCCGGTGAAGCCAATTTCAGCGATCACGGGGCCAACAGGCTGGGAGCTTCCGCCCTGATGCAGGGACTTGCAGATGGCTATTTTGTTCTGCCATACACCATTGGGGATTACCTGGCGGATGATATCAGGACAGGACCTATTTCCACAGACCGTCCTGAATTTGAAGCTGTTGAGAAGGCTATTGAAGAAAGGATACAAAAACTGATGAGTGCCAATGGCAAGAATTCAGTGGATTACTATCACAAGAAGCTCGGCAAGATCATGTGGAATAAATGCGGAATGTCCAGAAATGCGGAAGACCTCAAAAAAGCCATTTCCGAGATCGCAGCATTACGCAAGGATTTCTGGGAGAATGTAAAAATACCCGGCGATGCCAACGGTATGAATACGGAGCTTGAAAAAGCGGGCAGAGTGGCAGATTTCCTGGAGCTGGGTGAACTCTTTGCCAAGGATGCATTACACAGGGAGGAATCCTGTGGCGGTCATTTCCGCGAGGAATATCAGACTCCTGAAGGGGAAGCATTAAGGGACGATGAGAACTTCAAATATGTGGCTGCCTGGGAGTATAAAGGTGAGCCGAAGGATGCCGTCCTTCACAAGGAAGAGCTCGTCTATGAAAATATTGAAGTAAAGACAAGAAGTTATAAATAATAAGGGCCTAACCTCTATTTCAGAATTTAATAGAAAAGAAAAGTTATGAACCTACAATTGAAAATTTGGCGCCAGAAAGACGCCGATTCCAAAGGGCAAATGGTCGATTACCCCATCAGTGGCGTAGAAGGCGACATGTCATTTCTCGAAATGCTTGACGTTCTCAACGAAACACTGATCAATAAAGGGGAAGAACCCATCGCTTTTGACCACGATTGCCGTGAGGGGATCTGCGGTACCTGCTCACTGATGATCAACGGCGAACCTCATGGCCCGGACCGTCTGATCACAACTTGCCAACTGCATATGAGAAGATTTAAGGATGGGGACACCATCGTTATTGAACCCTTCAGGGCAAAGGCATTTCCGGTTATCAAAGACCTCATCATAGACAGGGGTTCTTTTGACAGGATTCAGCAGGCCGGAGGTTATATCTCCGTAAATACTTCGGGTAATACCGTAGACGCCAATGCCATCCCGGTAGAAAAGCAAAAGGCAGACGAAGCAATGGATGCCGCTACCTGCATTGGATGCGGGGCCTGTGTTGCGGCTTGCAAAAATGCCAGCGCCATGCTCTTTACCTCTGCCAAGGTAAGCCAGTTCGCATTACTGCCGCAAGGCCGCGTAGAAGCCGCAGACAGGGTAAAGAATATGGTAAGGCAAATGGACCTGGAAGGGTTTGGCAATTGTACCAACACCGGTGCCTGTGAAGTAGAATGCCCTAAAGGTATTTCACTGGAAAACATCGCGCGAATGAACAGGGAATATCTCTTTGCGACTGCCAAAGGATAATTTCTAATTCAATTAAATTGTTTATCAAATCCTGCAAAAATTTGCAGGATTTTTCATTTTTGCCCGGCTTATTACTATCGCGATCCATAGCAAATTTGCTACATTTATATATTATCCCCGGCGATGAAATCATTTATATCCAGTACAGAGACCAAGCTGCCCGATTTACCTAAATCGATCTTTACTACAATGAGTTTGTTGGCCCATGAGCAGGGCGCGATCAATCTATCACAAGGCTTTCCAAATTTTGAGCCTGATCCAAAGCTTATCGCTCTTGTATCCCGGGCCATGGCCGACGGTTATAATCAGTACGCGCCTATGGGAGGTATTTATTCGCTAAGGGAAGCCATCTCGCAGAAAATCCAATCCCTATACGGTAAAAAATATCACCCTAAATCCGAGATTACTATAACAGTTGGCGCAACACAGGCTATATATACCTCAATAGCCGCTTTTATAAGGCCGGGAGACGAAGTGATCGTCCTGAAACCTGCCTACGATTGTTATGAACCTGCCATTAAAGCCCACGGCGGGCATGCTGTGCTCCTGCAGCTGGAGCCCAAAGATTACAGTGTAGACTGGGATGCATTTAAAGGTCTGTTAACTCCCAGGACCAGGATGGTCATTATCAATACCCCACATAATCCAAGTGGACGTACTTTTTCCAGGGAGGATATGCACGAGCTACAGTCTGCCCTGAAAGACAGCAACATCCTGGTACTCAGCGATGAGGTTTATGAGCACATTGTATTTGACGGGGCCGAGCACCAAAGTGTTTCCAGGTTTCCTGATCTCGCCTCCCGCAGCCTGGTTTGTGCCTCTTTTGGAAAGACCTTCCACGTAACCGGATGGAAAATGGGCTATTGTGCAGCCCCTGATTACCTGATGAAAGAATTTCAAAAGATCCATGAATTTAATGTATTCTGTGCAAACCATCCTGTACAGAGGGCCCTGGCGGAATACCTGAAAACACCCAGACATTACCTGAACCTCGGTGCTTTTTTTCAGCAAAAAAGAGATCTTTTTCTCTCAGGACTCCATGGTTCCAGATTTAAGTACACACCAGCTGAAGGCACGTATTTCCAGCTTCTTGATTATTCTGATATCAGTGATGAACACGATGTGGCCTTTGCCAAAAGACTGGCCGTTGAAAAAGGTGTGGCCAGCATTCCTGTTTCGGTATTCAACAAAGACCGCACAGATCACAAACAATTGCGCTTCTGCTTCGCCAAAACAGACGACACTTTGTTCGCTGCCACCGAAATCCTGAAAAGACTTTAATTGAGTGAGCTATAGATCATGGTCATGAACTCGGCCATTTTAGAAGGTTCCATCCAGCGCGTTACCACTACCAGTTGCCTTTCCCTGTCAATGGCTATATAATTACCACCAAAACCCCGGGCTGAAAACAGTTCTGGCGGGCAGCCTTGCCACTGATCCTCACCTTCTGCATTAAGCCACCACATATAACCGTAATTGGGATGGGGACCTGAAGAAGTTAGTGCTTCATCTATCCATTCTTTACTAATGATCTGTTCTGATTTCCATTTTCCGTTATTCATGAAAAGAAGTCCGAAGCGGGCCAGGTCTTCTGCACTGATAAAGATCCCTGCACCGGAATGCCCCCCGCCGGTAACCGATTTTACCTTAATACCGTCTACTTCTGTCCATGCGTGCTCATAGCCAAACCAACGCCATGTGGTTGACGCCCCGATCGGGTCCATGAGTTCCATTTTTAATACGGCAGGAAGAGGTTGCCTCCAGACGTGGGTTAGCGCATAGGCCAGAACATTAACACGCACATCGTTGTATTCCATCACCGTGCCGGGAGTCTTTAATTCCCTGAATTTCCAGTCGTCCAACCCACCTTCTCTTGGTGGGCGATCTGCCCAATCCTTGATCCCCCAAAGCTCGCCACTCCAGTCAGAACTTTGATGAAGAAGGTGTTTCCAGCTAATTTGCGAATTGTGATCTCCTCCAAAAGTCCCGTCCCATATATATTGCTCTACGCGGTCTTCTGTGCTGCCTATTAAACCCCGGTCTACGGCAAGTCCTGCCACTGTGGACAGAAAGCTCTTGGTAACACTAAAAGTCATATCTACCCGCGATATATCACCCCAACTGGCCACCAGATAGCCGTCCTTCAATATCATCCCGGCAGGACCTCCCCTTTTCTTGGTGGGTCCCAGAATCTCGTGAAATGGTTCCCGCGCAAAGCCCTGTAGAATAGCAATACGCAAGTCTCTTGAACCTGAGTATTCATTTTGTTCAGCAAATTCTACCGCTTCCGAGAGCAATGTGGCATTCATACCTGATTGATCCGGGCTTCTTTTTTCCCATGATTTATTTCTTTCCGGAAAATAGATGTCTTGAGAATAAATGCCTTCGATGCTCAGAAATACGACCAATAAAGCAAGGAGAAAAACTGTTTTGTTCATGTACTTAAATCTTGGTTACAAGGTAGTGATATCAAGTCGCATTAGCCAATCGGTTTGTCTGTCCTCTCCAATGTAATACGGGTGTTGACCAAACTTCTTAAAACCATATAACTCGTAAAATCTGATGGCATCCCGGTTTTCTTCCCATACTCCCAGCCAAATGGTGCTAAACCCTTTCTCCCTGGCCATCTCTATGAGCTGGTCCAGGATCCAACGGCCGATCCTTTTTCCCTGGAAATCCTTTTGAACATAAATACGTTCCAGCTCAAGTGAATCCGGTTCCTGAAGATCTGTCTGAGCACCGGCCTTATTGATCTTAAAATAAGCGGCTAAACGATTGTGGTAATACACCAGGTAAAATTCCGAAAGCGGATTGCCCAGTTCTTTGCTTATCGCCTCGTCCGAAAAGGACTTTTGCATATACGCTTCAAAATCTGCCGGGTCATTGAGATGCGCAAATGCGTCCCGGAATGTACTCCTGGAGATTTCTGCCAGTTCGCCCAACTGGTCAGTTGTGCATTTACTAAGGATCAACGACATGATCTATGCTTTGCCCTAATTTATGAAGTTTTTGGGCGCTTACCTGAATGCCATCAGAAATGAAGATATATCGCCGATAGGGAAAGTCTGAAAAATAAAAAAAGCAAACTATTTGTTTGCTTCTGAATATTGTGTTGATGCAGATAACTACAACATGAAGAGTTTTTTTGCCAGCAACAGTATACCGCTTATGAATTCATTTCTGTATACCTGTACCTCTTCTTCCACTGGCGCATGTTCTATTTGGGCTTCCATAGCTGCTAAGTTTTTAGGTTAATTTGGCTTCAAAAAGTCGGAAGGACTAATATAGCATTTAATAACGCATTTAGCAATGCAATGTTGTGAAGTTTAGAAAAATTGTGGTGAAAAATCCTGAACTGTGCAGTTCATCGATAATTCTAAAATCAGAGAGTCATTTCAGGTATCTCGCCCTCAATGATCAGCCTGCCTTCGGTAGCCTCCTTAATAGTATCTACATCCACTCCAGGCGCTCTTTCGAGTAACTTAAATCCCTGAGGGGTCACTTCCAGCACAGCCAGGTTGGTGACAATCTTTTTAACGCATCCGACACCGGTAAGCGGTAGTGTGCATTTCTTAAGTAGTTTGGACGCCCCTGCTTTGTTGGTATGCATCATCGCCACGATAATGTTCTCGGCCGAAGCCACAAGATCCATGGCTCCACCCATTCCCTTCACCATTTTGCCCGGAATTTTCCAATTAGCTATGTCGCCGTTCTCAGCCACCTCCATGGCCCCCAGGATGGTCAGGTCTACATGCTGTCCTCGGATCATCCCGAAACTGGTAGCGGAATCAAAAAAAGAGGCTCCGGGTAAGGTGGTGATGGTTTGCTTGCCGGCATTGATGATATCTGCATCCTCCTCCCCTTCATAGGGAAATGGCCCCATGCCCAGGACGCCATTTTCGCTCTGGAACTCCACACTGATATCTGAGCGGACAAAATTGGCCACCAGGGTAGGGATCCCGATCCCGAGATTCACATAGAAGCCGTCTTTGACTTCCCTGGCGATCCTTTTGGCTATTCCGTTCTTATCCAGCATTATTCCCGTTTTCTTACTGTTCGTTGTTCAATTCTCTTCTCGTATTTTTCCCCTTGAAAGATCCTCTGCACAAAAATACCGGGGATGTGGATCTCATTAGGGTCTAACTGACCTGCGGGAACCAATTCTTCAACCTCGGCCACAGTGATCTTTGATGCACCACACATACAGGGGTTGAAATTCCTGGCCGTTCCTTTGAAAATGAGGTTGCCCGCTTCATCACCTTTCCATGCTTTCACAAAGGAAAAATCCGAATTATAAGCAAACTCGAGCACATACATCTTATTGTTGAATTCCCTGGTTTCTTTTCCCTCTGCCACCTCGGTACCAAATCCTGCCGGTGTGTAGAATGCAGGAAAACCTGCCTGGGCAGCACGGCATTTTTCAGCAAGTGTTCCCTGTGGTGTGAGTTCTACCTCCAGTTCACCGCTCAGCATCTGACGTTCAAACTCATCGTTCTCTCCCACGTAAGACGAGATCATTTTTTTAATCTGCCTCTGTTGCAGCAGCAGGCCCAGGCCAAAATCGTCCACACCCGCATTATTGCTGATACAAGTGAGATCCTTTACGCCTAGGCGAACTAATTCGGCAATGGCATTTTCCGGGATTCCGCACAGTCCAAATCCGCCCAGCATGAGGGTCATGCCGTCCTTTACGCCCCGTAGGGCTTCACGTGAATTGGCTACGGTTTTTTTTATCATAGGAGTATCATCAAAGGGCTGGCCATTGTACCGGCGGCATTTGGCTAATTTACAGATTTGAGAATAATTTCTGGAAAGAATACCAGAGAAGTTAGGACTACATGAATCCTATTCTAGAAATCCAGATCATCCAGGTCGTCTTCGAGGTCT
>JBPEXP010000162.1:0-1854 GCA_052031475.1 Flavobacteriaceae bacterium
CGTCATGGCACGGCCTGAGGCCACCCGGCTAAGGAAAACCTCATAGGTAGACTCAATCCCTTCTTTCAGGTATTCCCTGAACTCATCGCTCATAGGTTCAAAGACCGAATAGTCTACAGAATTGCGATTGGTGCCTACCTGTTCTGCATTGATGCCGATATTGTCTGCCAGGCCACTGATATTGGGTATGGTACCAAAAACACCTATAGAACCGGTGATGGAGGTTGATTCGGCAAAGATCTTGTCACCCGCCACGGCCAGATAATAACCCCCTGAAGCAGCTGTATTGCCTATAGAAATGACCAAAGGCTTCTCAGCCTTGGCCAGTATCAATTCTCTCCATATGATATCTGCCGTTAGCGCATTTCCCCCGGGTGAATCCACCCGAAACACGATGGCTTTCACCTGGTCGTCATCCCGGGCCTTTTGCAGGGCCTTCACAATGATACCCTGACCGATAATGTCCTGGTCACCCTCGCCGTAAAAGATCTCCCCCTGAGCATAGATTACAGCGATTTTATCTTTGCCCTTTCTCAGTCTTTTGCCATTGGCTACCTGGATGTATTCTGATAAACTGATATAATTCTGGTCCTTATCCGAATCAGTACCACTGGCCTGTTTTAATCGGGTTTCATACTGGTCATAATACATGATACCATCAATCAATCCGCTAGCCAGGGCGTATTCCGGCGTTCTTGCCCCCAGCGTATCTGCGATCTGGTTAATGCTGCCGGCACTTAAATTCCTGCTAGTGGAAATTTCATCTACCACGGTCGTCCACACAGATTGCAGCAATTCACTGATCTGCGTTCGATTCTCTTCACTCATCTGATCAGACAAAAATGGTTCTACGGCACTTTTATACTTGCCGTGGCGTACCACTTCCATCTTTATGCCTGTCTTCTCCTGAATATCCTTATAATACAGGACTTCGGCAGACAACCCCTTAAAATCCATGATCCCTACGGGGTTGAGGAATATACTGTCTGCAACACTGGCGAGATAGTAATCTTTCTGGGCATAGAAGTCTCCGTAGGCATAAACAAATTTTCCACTCTCCTTAAAGTGTTCCAATGCCCGTCTTAAAGCCTGAGTTTGAGCAATCCCTGCCAGAATGTAATTGCTGTTTATGCTGATGCCTTTAATTTTATCATCCTCTTCGGCTACTTCAATGGCGTGCAGTATTTCATCCAGTCCCTGTTCGGCACTGAAAAATCCAGCCAGCGGGTCTGCATCCTTTGCTCCGGTGTAATCCTTGATCCGATAGGGAGTCTGCAACTCAAGCACGGAGCGGCTTTTCACCGTAACCACATCATCTACACTCAGCAGGCTCACAAAGACCATGAACATAAAAAACAGGATCCCCAGGGCGATCAATGTTCCCAGAATAGCAGCCAGCAGATTTCTTAAAAAATTCATCTGTATCAATCAATAGAATGCGCAAATATAACCAATGTGAATGGTAAAAAGTCTTAAGGCTTAGCTAAGTTCTTTAAGCTGCCAAAGATCAAATCTGGCATCTTTTAGTTACTTTGGCTCCCGTGAAGAATTTGCCAAAAAATGTTTACCTGTCTCTGGGAAGCAATATGGGTCAAAGGCTTGCCCATATGCAGGAAGCCGTCTTCAGGCTGGGGTCTCAGCTAGGTCCGGTAAGCCGTATATCAGCCGTATATGAATCTGCTGCCTGGGGCTTTGAGGGCGGCGACTTTCTGAATGCATGTCTGGTGATCAAATCCGAGCTGTCACCGATAGAAATCCTCAAGAAGATCCTGGCAATTGAGTCTTCCATGGGCAGGACCAGAAGTGGTGAGGGCACTTATGTCTCCAGGACCATCGATATTGATATTATATATT
>JBPEXP010000163.1:0-2163 GCA_052031475.1 Flavobacteriaceae bacterium
CCCCATTCCTTCATACTCTCAGCCCATTCCTCATCAAAATTTTGCTGAAATTCCTTGCTCCATTCTTTCAGGTAGGCCTCCCCGCGTTTCTGGTATTCTTCATAGTCAAATTCACCAAAACTCATTGGGGGAACCGGAGGTATCGGAGGCATTGGAGGGAGCGTAGCCAGTTCAGGGATCGGCGGCAGATCAGGAATTTCCAGATCCATAAAGAAGGGCTCTACAAACGGCGCTTCAGGGATCTCGATAAGTATATCATCCGCATGGCCGGGTATGCCACTGATGTGGGCACTGTACCAGGGCGCTGTATTAGGAGTGCTGATCTCAATCTCCGTGCTGTTACCCAATATTTTAATACCGTTATTCTTAAAATAAGCAGCTGCCTCTTCTTCAGTAGCCCCCTCTAATTCTATGACGGCCTCCACCAATACCTGCTTTTTGTTCCATGTATCAAATTCCAGGTCCGCATGACTGGTATTGATGTTTAATACCGTCTCGTCTTCCACAGCAAAAGTCTCTGTATAAGTCTTTTTCTGAGTTTGAGCCTCGGTACTCCATACCAGGAGACCGATGGCTGCAAAAAACAATCTAAATTTTATTGGATGTAACTTGTTCATTTTTTGATGATTTTAAATCGTTCAACTTATCTTTCAATTTGTACAGCAATTCTAATCGCAACTGCAGATTTCTGATCAGTGCCGTTATGGTTTGATCATTAGGGCCCAGGCTATTTAGTTCTTCGTTCAGACTGGCGTATTCCCGGTTCAGTTCCGCCAGGCGATCCATAAAGCTGTCTACCAGGGCTTTGTTTTCAGGGGAGACTTCCAACTGCGCAATTTCCAGGTTGATATTGGCCACATAATAGTTCTCAAGCTTTCTTAAGTCAGGTGATAAATCGCCCAGGCTAAGGTTCGGATTTGCCTCGTCGGAGCCTTCCTTACTGACAATCGTAGTAGGAACCGGATCGGGACTGGTTTTTAATACGGCGAAATAAAAGGCCGTACCTATCAGCAAAGCGAATCCCGCTGCAATAGTCCAAATTGGAAAGATCCTTTTCTTCTCATTGGGCAGCTCCTTGTTCAGTAAGTCCAGGAAACGTTGCTCATGTCCTTCCTTCATCCGAAACCTCTGTTTTCGTTCTTTCTCGAACAAATCCCTAAGATCCTGTTTCATAGTTTTTTTCTTTTAGTATTTCCTTTAAATAGGCCTTCCCCCTTAGCAGCCTGGTTCGGCAGGTCGCATTCTGCAATCCCAGGATCTGCGATATTTCGGCATGGTCATAGCCTTCTATCAAAAACAGCTGTACTACCGTCCTGTATTTTTCCGGCAAGTGCTCCATCGCAGTTCTAACTTCCTCAACACCTATTTCCCTCTCAACCGTCCAGTTTTCGTCTTCGACCACCTGCAAATTGTTCTCGCGGATCTCCGTATAATTCATCTTGTCTGCTTTCAGGAAATCCAGGCATTTGTTGATGACAATTCTTTTTAACCAGGCCCCGAAAGTAACTTCGCCCCTGTATTGATGCAGTTTTTGAAATGCTTTTACAAAGGCCTCCTGCAAAACATCTTCCGCATCATCTTCATTTTTTACAAATCGCATGGCTACACAGAACATGCCCTCGCAATATTGCCTGTAGAGCTTCATTTGGGCTTTCCGATCGTTGGCCTTGCAACGCTCTACCAGATCAATTTGAAATGAAAGGTTGGAGTCCAATTGGTGATTTTGATGTTGTTATTTCTAAAGACGACAGATAAATGACCATGTTTCAAAAAACAATTACATTTAGGAAAAATATGGCTCTTTGGAACAAGTTACAATTAAAAACAGCAGCCTTGAATTGACTGTTCTGAGCTATGGAGCCGTAATTCAAAAGCTTCTCGTGCCGGATGGTGAGGGTGGTACTTTTAATGTGGTGGTTGGTCTGGACAGACCCGAAGCCTACATTAAAGATGAAATCTCTCTGGGCTCCACGGTGGGCAGGTACGCAGGGCGGATATCTGGGGGCGGATTTAAACTTCAAGGTACTTTTTATGATCTGTATCACGAGGATGGCGTACATCTTCACGGCGGCCGCCGGGGATTTTCATGGAAGTCCTGGGAGATAGACAAAGATGTTGTAGAGGGCAATCCTTCGGTGAGACTTCGCTATACAAGTCCGCATT
>JBPEXP010000164.1:0-16657 GCA_052031475.1 Flavobacteriaceae bacterium
GACTTGATAACCCTGGTTTCATTGAGACGCTCGGACCTGATGGTCAGCAATTCACCCTTGGTTCCCTGTAAGGGCAAGTAGTTGAAAAAGTCATTTTCATGTAGACCGTAACCGGTGGCAAATACCACCTGCCCATATTGCTGCTGATTATAAAAGACCGCTGAATCTGCTAATTGAATTTGGTCAAACAAAACTTTGTCGTCAATAAACCTCCCTGTTTCCCGAAGATAGGCTGTATAGCTTTCAACCAGCGTTTTTGTATCTATCCTACCGCTACCCAGCACCTCACCGTAGCCGTAGGGAGCATGGATCTGTGGATTGGAATTGGGTATGGGCTCAGTTTTCATAAAGGGCCGCAACTCTCTCCGGTCTGAAGCTTCAAACCACTTATTCT
Source organism: Flavobacteriaceae bacterium (assembly GCA_052031475.1). Taxonomy (GTDB): domain Bacteria; phylum Bacteroidota; class Bacteroidia; order Flavobacteriales; family Flavobacteriaceae; genus JAHEJJ01. The sequence continues at coordinate 395 of JBPEXP010000164.1, forward strand.
GTTCCTCTTCAGAGGCCAGTCTGCGCCAGACCGCTACCGGATGATCCAAAGTAACACCGAGTTTTTTTTCAATGGAATGATAGAATGGCCTTAAATTCTCCAGCTGCTCGGCTGCCCGCCATGCAGGTTTAAATCTTTTAAGGATCACAGGATTATACAAGCCCCCGGCCACCCAGGAAGAGCGTTGCGACTTATCGGAGATTACGTGAAATGACTTGCCTTGTTCTTCAAGGACGTGGCACAGGGATATCCCGGCTAAACCGAGGCCAACAACAAGGTAGTCTACCATGGAGCAAAATTAGCAAATAGCAGCCAATACAGGACTAAAAGAGAAGCACCCCGGTGTGGGCCGGGGTGCTGGTCATTACTGAATTGAATTGGAATTAAATGGGTTCTAGTAAGCCCACATATCTTGTTCCCTGTCGCGGATCGCTTCTTTGATCCGGTCGGCTTCCAGTAGCTGGAAGAGGGCATTGTCTGCAATGTACTCCCTGATCTCTCTGTCGCCGTGTACGTTGTCTTCTTTGTAGATGACACCGTTAAATCTTCTGGCGTTTAAGAGCATATCAAAGGATATTGGCTGTGCCGAATTGCGTTGGTTAAACACCTTGGCGTCGTGTAGGATCTGCCTGGCACTTGGATACCAAACCCAGAACAATTCTACCTTGGCATCCGCAGGATCCATAGACTCATCGTCGATGAAATTCACATCAGGAGCTACCGGTGCTATACCGAGCAAGCGGTATTTAAGCTCACCCTGGCGCTTGTCAAAATACCATATTCCTTTAATACGGTACTCTTCTATATCCGCCGCAGTGAGTTCGCGCTGATTGATATACTCAGGCGATAGTTCCTCTCCCGCATTGATTTGTTCATACCCGAGATCCGTGGTGTCTACCTTTTTCAAAGTAGCCTCCAGGTCACTGAAATTTCTTTTCTCAGTGAAGTAGGAATCCACATAAACATCGGTCAGCTTGCCGTTTTTGATGTTTTTCAGGAAAACATCGTACAACGATCTTCTGTCTGCCCCGATATCGATGGTATCCAGAGGGTAGTACAAGGGGAAATTCACCCGCTCGTCCAGGTCTATAACCTCCCATACAGTCTTGGACCAGAGGATATCCCTGTCATCCACATAACCGTATGGCAGCGGCTCGTCATTGTCTGCAGCAATCTGTTCCTGGGTTTTCTTCCCAATCTCTTCAGGCTTCTTCGCGTTTAGGATGTTAGCCTGTGCCGACATTGACAATGGCATGCACGCAACGACTCCGACTACAATTAAACTTTTCCAATTCATCTGTTAAAATTTACTATGCTTAATTTGTGATCTCTACAATTACTGGTGAGACCTTCTTCAATTTATAGCTTTTATTGTTGGTAATATAAGCGTTGATATCAAAGATTTGTACAGCATCGCCGCGCTTAGCTCTTTTAAGAGCAGATTTGGCCCTGTTGTCAAGCTTATTACCTTTTACATCTACAGTTGGCTGACCGGGAACTTTAAACTTAAATCCGCTTATAGCGAGGTTCAGGTCAAAGTCAAAGTCTTCCAATACTGCACCCACAGTTGAAATCTCAAGATTTCGCCTGGGCATCTTTGTGCTTCCGGTTTCTCCCCTTACGGCACCTGCAGGTCTTGGAATGTCCTTGATCCTGAATTCAGACCTTGACGATACTCTCTGACCATCTGGCAACACACCTGATGCGGTAATAGTAACAGTTCTACCAGTTCCGGGGTTCATCACATAGCTGCTTCCGCTGCGTTTGCTGAGACCCGGTGCAGAGGCTGATACCTTATTGTTAGGGATACCTGGAATAGTGATCGACATTGGATTACTAACTCCCCTGTACACTACGTTCATCTTATCTGCGGCGATCAGTGCTGCATTAGGTTTAGAGATCGTAGAGAAGGTATTCTTAACAGGTACTTCTGTCTCAACTCCATCCTGCATGTAGAACAAGGTACCGGCAATTTCATGATCTCCAGGACTACCGGCTCCAATAAGCAGCTTAACGCCACCTTCTGTCAGTTGATAATCCCTGCCTTCTGTCATTGTTCGCCCGTCCAGTTTAAGGTCGGCCTTAACAGGTTTTGCTGATTTATCAGTCTTTCCAAGTACAATGCTACCCTGAAATTTCTCACCTGCATAAAAGGCAGATTTCTCTGATTCTATAAGTGTGGAGAAATTGGTCAGCGATACCTGGCTGGTAAGCTCACCTTGCAGCATGGCTTTCAAGGCAGACTCTTCTGTAGCTTTGATATCCGACTGAATGGATGTGAGCTTGGTCAGAGAGGCGATCAGAGGGAATCCCTCGTAGTGGTATTTGATCCAATCTACTTTTACACCGTCTCGTCGCTCAACTTTACCATTGGCGTCGCCGGTCTGGAAACGAGCGTTCAGTGCATCCTTCACTTCGGGGAAGCCATCGCCTAGGATAGCGCTCACCTGGGTGCGGTACTCTGTAATCCGCTTCATGAACTCCTTGCCCTTAGGGGCCAGGTTATCGCCCTGGAAGAGTTTCTGATCGAGGTAATCAGATTTGTCCATTACCTGGTAATCAGTAGGATCTTCTATTTCCTCAACCATCTCTTTCTTAAGGGCTTCCAGCCATTCGTAATACTCCTGGGAGAGCTGCTTGATCTTCTGAGCATCCTTGTAGAGCTCTTCGTATTTCGCAGCATCTTCCGAAGCCTTGGTTTCCAGGCTTGCGAGGAACGTATTGTTGTTCGCCGTAGCCTTATTGTTAGAAGCCTCCAGCTTTTCGTTCATCAAACCGAACGCTGCCAGAACTTCTTTACTCATATTTAATGCCAACATCGCGATAAAGATCAAATACATAAGATTGATCATTTTCTGACGCGGTGACAATTTTCCTGATGCCATTTCTTCTAATTAGTTTTGATTAATAACTTGATTTGGGGTGTTTTAACTGAACTAATTAGTTTCTGCTCATGGCAGTTAACATACCTCCGTAAACACCGTTCAGAGAAGAAAGGTTAGAAGCCAAAGACTCCATCTGATCCTTCAACGCACCGGCGTTCTGAACTACTTCTTCGTTAATAGAAGCTTGTCTGCTGGCGCTTTCCAACTGAACTTTGTACAGGCTGTTCAAAGACTCCATCTGAGAGGCAGCCTGAGCCATTTCTTCAGAGTATTTCCTGGTAGATTCAACAGCTTCTGTAGAAGGTACCATTCCTTTGGCAGTTTCTTCAAAGTTGCGGATGCTGTCTCCAAGGCTAGACATCAATTCGGCATCAATGTTAGCTTCTTTTAATAGATCGTCAAGTTTTCTGGAAAGAAGTCCTTCGGCCTCCTTGGCTTCCTGAGCTTCTGTCTTACCTCTGGACGATCCACCTGATAATTCAGGATAAACCAGAGACCAATCGTATTCGTCTTCTACTGGTTCAAAGGCACTGATTGCGAAAATAAGTGCTTCTGTAATCAATCCTACCGCGAGCAGTAATCCACCTGTAAGCGGACCAAATTCCCAGTGAAGGATCTTGAATAATGCACCGATAATTACCACCGACGCACCAAGGCCGTAGGCCATGTTGAACAGTTTCTTTGTTGATTTAGACTGTGCCATAATTCTAGATTTAATTTAAGTTTAAATTTATTTTAAAGTATTTGGTTAAAGGTTTATGGTTATATACGAACAAACTACTGAGTTGAGTCTTCTTCACCCATATAATCTTGTACGGTCCTGAAACCGATATAGCTTCGGGCAGAATCTCGATACTCATAATCCCTGGTACTTACCTGTAGGAAATAAGCAACATCTTTCCAGGAACCTCCGCGGATCACTTTACGGGAATTACCGTCTTCGCGACCGTTAGGGTTCATGGTAGAGACATAATCATATGCCCCGGGATCGTAGCTTGAATTCGTCCACTCAGAGACGTTACCTGCCATATTGTACAGGTTAAAATCATTTGGTTCGTAAGATTTGGCTTCTACTGTGTAGAGTGCAGCGTCTGCAGCATAGTCTCCCCTCTGTGGTTTGAAGTTGGCCATAAAGCATCCCGTATCACTAATGACATAAGGTCCACCCCATGGATAGGTTCCTCCTTCAATTCCACCCCGGGCAGCGTATTCCCATTCAGCCTCCGTAGGGAGACGGAACTGGTTTACAAACTGCTTACCGCGGCTTTTCTGATCGTCGTTCTTGAATTTAGTCCTCCAATTGCAGAATGCTTTAGCCTGAGTCCAGCTAACGCCAACTACAGGATAATCACTGTAGGCGTCATGCCAGAAATAGTCGTTGTGCATGGGCTCATTGTAGGAATATTCAAAATCGCGGATCCAGACAGTAGTATCCGGATAGATCGCCATCACTTCCTGCCTGATAAAATCTTTTCTGTTATTGGATTTGGATCGGGCTGCTGCCTCAATATCCATCCAGGTATATCTGTATTTTAATTGGGTCACATCTATGGTACGCTGACCATTATAGGCTTCCTCTTCAGGAATGTAGATCGAGTCCATAACTTCCGTATAGTACTCATCCGGATAATCAGATTGATCCCAGATCAGATCCTCATCCTTATTAAGGGCCCTGCCTTCATAACCCGTCTCACCCAATCCGGCATAATTATCCAGCATATAGCGGTCATATACAGACATATTAGTTGTATCGGCATCGCGGAAAGCGAACTCACCAATACCACCGTCGTCTGGTCCCATGCCAAGTTCATCGGCAAGGATGGCCAGCTTAGTTCTAACGATGGAGTCTTTGACCCATTCTACGAACTGGCGGTATTCACTATTGGTGATCTCAGTGTCGTCCATGTAAAAAGAACGCACGGTTACCGTTCTGGTGGGAGCATTTTGCACCTGGGCCATATCCTCCTCACTCTTACCCATAATAAAAGATCCCCTGGGAATAAGTTCCATTCCATAGGGTTTTTCCGGGTACCATTTTTTTCCTTGTACACCTACGAGTTCTCCTTTAGTTTTAGACCCACAACTACTGAGTAAAAACACGAGGGCTATAGAGGACAACAATAGCTTCTTCATACTTTAGGTTAAATTTCGATTTTGACAATAAACAGTAATGACATTGGTATTATTCACTAAAACTGAATTTTACCGATTTTATTGTACAAAAACTGCCTGTCGGTTTAAATTATTTTTAAGAGCTAAAAACCTTTTTTATAGGCCTTGAACCACCTTTCGGGAATATTTTGATCACAAGCGTCCAAATAGTCCTTTTCGGTGCATGGTAATAACGCAACTGTATGGGTTTTAGTATTCGCTGGCAAAATTGATGGAACTTCCACCCACCAGCGTTCGGAAAGCAGACTTTTATAAAAGACCAACTCCTCGGTTTCGGTTGGTACGATAATCTTGTTAAAATTCTTATTGTTGCCGCTGGGAAACTCTTCTATCCTGAAATTGTATCCCTCCATGAAATACCATATAATCTGGGCTATGAGCTGAAATGAGTGCGGATGATTCTCAGCTTCAAAGATCCCAAAGACAGAGATCGCATCGCTCATCCCCGCATAGCGTGCAATAGCACAGATTTCCCTGCCGCTGAATCCGTTGGGCGAAAAGTTTTTAGAACCCCCTAAATGGCTCGCCATAACCGATCTGATATCCATACTCACCACATGGGCGTTTCGCAATACAGGTTCAGCCAGGCTTATATCTGCTGTGATCTCCCCAAGTCGATGAGCGTCAAAAAACAGCCTCTCCATCAGATCCATCTCTTCCTGGGCGTTAAAATAACTTTGGTAGCCTATATTCGAAAAATTGAAGAGATTATTAGGTTTATCCGTAATGATCCTGCTCATATATGAATGAGAAGATATCAGCTCTTCATTGGCGCCAAAGTCAAATCTGCTGTCTACGGAAACCAGATTGATCATGTCTTTGATCCCGTCAAAAGCGCGGTAAATAGGATAGGTAATATCCTGCGTAGCCCCGATGATGATAGGAATCACCTTTTCCTCCAGTAGTCCGGCAACAATTTCCTTGACAACAAAATAAGTGTCTTCTACCTTTTCACCCTCTTCCACATCGCCCAGATCGACAAGGGTCGAATTCCAGTTGCCCGACATGAGTCTGTAAAGTTCCAGCCTGATATCGCTGGTGTTGAGCCTTTCGGGTTTTTTCTCAAATGCGTTGCGGGATTCTTTTACGCCCAGGAGGGCAAATGAAGCCATGGCCAGGACCGGGAGTCCTTCTTGTTTGCTGTGTTTGTGAATCTGGTTTCCGAGGGATTGCGGTGGAAGCAGCTCGCAATGAGCGAGTACTTTATCGTCCACCGGTACCAAGAAATCAAATGCCATGCCTATGAAGCACCTTTTGTTTTACCTGATTTAGTTTTTTTCTTGCTGTCCAGCCTTGCTTTCACATCTTCCAGGCTCAGGGTCTGCACGTCTACCTCTTTACCCAGCTCTACCCGGGTACGTCCCTTAATGATCTGGTGCCTGCCCCAACGCGCTTTCTCTATGCGAATACCCTCTTCGGGCCACTCCCTGACAAGTTTCTCAGCCTCCTTTTTCAGTTTAGCCTCTATGAGTTCTTCTATATCATCCTCGCTGAGATTGTCGAAATCGTATTTTTTGTTCACGTTGATGAACATGCCGTCCCACTTGATGAATGGGCCAAATCTTCCCTTGCCCTTAGACACGTCCTTACCCTGGTAGGTGGCAATGGGCGCATCTGCCTTTTCCTTGGCCTTGATCAGCTCGATTGCCCGGTCTAAATCCACTTCAAAGGCACTTTCACCCTGATCGAGGGCCACAAACTTTTTGCCGAACCTCACATAAGGTCCATATCTTCCCACATTGGCCTCGATCTCTTCACCCTTGTACTCCCCCAGTTGCCTTGGCAGCTTAAACAGCTCCATAGCTTCCTCAAAGGTAATAGTATTCAATGACTGATCGGGCAGCAAACTCGCAAATAATGGTTTTTCTTCTTCCTCTACCGTACCGATCTGTACCATAGGCCCGAATTTACCCAGCCTTACCGCCACCTGGCGCCCGGTCTTAGGGTCGGTGCCCAGCACACGCTCACCGCTTGCCCTCTCCGCATTCTCTTCTACATCTACCACGTTCGGGTGAAAGTCTTTGTAAAATTCCTTCATCACTTTTTGCCAGTCTTCATCGCCGGTGGCAATCTCGTCAAAGTCTTTTTCAACCTTGGCGGTAAAATTGTAATCCAGGATATTGGCAAAATGACTGACCAGAAAATCGTTCACGATCATCCCGATATCCGATGGGACCAGCTTGCCTTTGTCTGAACCAACCGTTTCTGTCAGCTGATTCTCGCTGATCTTACCGGCATCCAGCTTCAGTTGAAGATAAGGTCGTTCATGACCGTCTACTGTGCCTTTTTCTACGTAGCCCCTATTTTGAATAGTAGATATGGTTGGAGCGTAGGTAGAAGGTCTTCCAATACCCAACTCTTCCAATTTCTTTACCAGGGTAGCTTCCGTATATCTGTAGGGTGGCCTTGTGAACCTTTCCGTAGCAGTTATATATAAGTTCTTTAATTCTTCACCGATCTCCAGTGCCGGCAAAACCCCGTCCTGTTCTTCAGTTTCTTCATCGTCCCTGCCCTCAAGATATACTTTTAGAAAACCTTCAAAAGTGATAACCTCTCCCTGTGCACTAAAAAGTTCATCAAAACTTTCAGAGCTGATCTTCACATTGGTTCGTTCTAACTGGGCATCACTCATTTGCGAGGCAATAGTACGCTTCCAGATCAGTTCGTAGAGTCTGGCCTGGTCTGCTTCCACCGGCGGCGATTGAAGTGATAAGTCCGTGGGGCGGATAGCCTCGTGAGCTTCCTGTGCCCCCTTGCTTTTACCGGTATAATTCCTCAGCTCGCTAAACTCTTGGCCGTAATTTTCAACAATGGTTGCCTTTGCCGCCTGAAGGGCCTCTTTGCTCAGGTTTACACTGTCTGTTCTCATATAAGTAATAAGACCTGCTTCATAGAGGCGCTGAGCCACCTGCATGGTCCTCGACACAGAAAAGAAAAGCTTCCTGGAGGCTTCCTGTTGCAAGGTGGAAGTGGTGAATGGAGGAGCCGGTGATTTTTTAGCCGGCTTTTTATCAAGGTCGGCTACCCTATAAGCGGCAGACAGGTTCTTTTTTAGAAATTCCCTGGCCTCATTTTCTGTTTCGAAGTTTTGCGGCAGCCTCGCCTTAAAACTATTGCCTTCAGAATTACTGAATTCGGCCACTACCCTGAATGAAGCTTCAGGATTAAATTTTTCTATCTCCCTTTCGCGTTCTACGATAAGGCGGACGGCTACAGATTGTACGCGTCCGGCAGACAATCCCGGCTTGATCTTCTTCCATAATACCGGTGAAAGTTCATAACCAACAAGGCGATCCAGAACTCTTCTGGCCTGCTGGGCATTCACCAGGTTATAATTGATATCGCGTGGGTTGTCAATGGCATTCTGAATAGCACTTTTGGTAATGGAGTTGAAGACGATCCTTTTGGTCTTATCCTTATCCAGGTTCAGTGTCTCCACCAAATGCCATGATATAGCCTCCCCTTCTCGGTCCTCATCGCTGGCCAGCCAGATAGTTTCCGCCTTATCAGCCAGTTCCTTCAACTTTTTTACCAGTACTTTTTTCTCTTTGTCTACAATGTACTTGGGCTCAAAGTTATTTTCTACATCCACCCCAAGTTCTTTGGTAGGCAAATCGGCAATATGGCCAAAACTGGATTCCACTTTGAAATCCTTCCCTAAAAAACGTTCAATGGTTTTCGCTTTTGCGGGCGACTCAACTATAACCAGATTCTTAGCCATTCTTGCAATTTTGAGGAAACAAAAGTATGTGAAATTTTTTATTTGACTTTTCAGTGAAGGAAAATGCCAACAAAAACACCCTGTGCAAACAGGGTGTTTCAAGGATATTATTGGTCAAATTAATTGAGATCAAGACTGCTGATCAGATTCAGGCTGTTATCCTGATACTGGTATTGATACAGTATTTCCTCGCCTACCATTAACAGGGTATTGGCCAGGGGGATCACATCAAAAGTGACCACATCTTTAAAATGATTCAGTGTTACCAGGTCGTTGATGTCTGATTTATCATATACCTTCAAACCGGAGTCCCCGTCACAGACGAACAGGAAATTACCTTTAATTCCAAGACCGTAGGGATCATCCATCGGATAGCTGATCGCCAATTCCGGTTTTGTGATATCCGACAGGTCTACGATAAACAAACCGCTTTCCAGTGCACCGCAGTTATTACCTCCCCTAAGGGTCACATAGGCATATTGCTCATCTACAACCACTGGATCGCATGCTGTTCCGTGCTGGAATTCTGAAACGAATTCCGGTCTTGCGGGATCTGCTATACTATATATGTACATGCCGCGCCTGCTTCCCAGGTATAGATACTGATCTTTGTGAAATATGGTTTCAATGTCAAAACCGGCAAAAACATCTTCCAGATCTGTAGGGTTCTCAAGGTCACTAATATTAAAGACATTAATATTATGGCTGTCTACCGCATAAAGAAAATCACTGACTATATTAAACCGGGCAAGAGACCCTCCTTGTCCTGTTCCCGAATCAAAATTGGCCGCTTCCAGAACAGCAATATCGTCAGTAAACCCAAAGCGGGCCTGAAATTCTTCTTCGGTCATCTGCCTCGACTGGATATCCCATCCAACCACAATTTCTTCACCCGTGCCAAAAGCTCCGAAGTCTACAGCATCTGCTTCAAAAGGCCAGGCAACATGGTCTCTCAAAACACCTTCCAGCCGGTTGACCAGTGCAATTTGCTGAATGTCCGAAATATCAAAGACCAACAGATCCCTCAGGCTGTCTGCATACAGAAAATTATCCTTGACAGCGATATCCACATTACCTGGGATATTGATAAAGGCAATTTTGTTGGGTGAGAAAGGATCGCTGTTGTCAACTACGTGGATCCCCTGGTACTTGTCATTGACAAATACATAATTCTCATAGGCGTAGATCTTTCCGGATTCCCGGATGGAAACAGGTGGCAATATTTCCACGCTGTTGCGAAATTCTTCCGTGCTCATCGTAAGCGGAACGGCTACCAGGAATTCTTCAAGGGGTTCCTGGTTTTTGTCTTCACAGGAAAGGCTGGCCATAACAAAGGACAGCAAAAGAATTAGGGCATTTCTTTTCATAGCTTGTTTGTTGTTAAAGGGTTAAACAGTTGTTTTCCGAAAGATACTTCAGGGTTTTTCAAGTTGCGTAAACTAAGGGTAAAATTTTACTGTCAAATTGTCATAAAATGACAGAATGAGCTATCTTTGCACCTCCTGTAAAGCAAGTTGATTACGGATGATGGAAAAAATTATCGACGAATCGGTACAAGGTTCAGCTACGGTGACGGAAGCTAAAGCAGACAATGCCAGAAAACTCTATATCGAGAGCTATGGTTGCCAGATGAATTTCTCTGACAGCGAGATCGTAGCCTCCATCTTGAGCAAGGAAGGTTTTAATACCACCGATGTATTGGAGGAGGCCGACCTGGTACTTGTCAATACCTGTTCGATTCGCGAAAAGGCAGAGATCACAGTCAGGAAACGGCTTGAAAAGTTCAATGCAGTAAAGAAAAAGAAGCCGGAGATGAAGGTAGGTGTGCTGGGCTGCATGGCGGAACGCCTCAAAAGTCAGTTGCTGGAAGAGGAGAAGATCGTAGATATGGTGGTTGGCCCGGACGCCTATAAAGACCTGCCAAACCTGGTGCAGGAAATAGACGATGGCAGGCAGGCTGTGAACGTCATCCTTTCCAAGGAAGAGACTTATGGAGATATAAGCCCGGTTAGACTGAACAGCAACGGGGTTACTGCTTTTGTTTCTATAACCAGGGGCTGCGACAACATGTGCACCTTCTGTGTAGTACCATTTACCCGGGGGCGGGAACGCAGCAGGGACCCTCAATCCATAGTCTCGGAAGTTGTGGATTTGTGGCAACAGGGCTTTAAAGAAGTAACCTTGTTGGGCCAGAATGTTGACAGTTATTTATGGTATGGTGGCGGACTTAAAAAAGATTATGATAAAGCTTCGGAAATTCAGAAGGCCACCTCGGTAAATTTTGCCGGCCTTTTACAACTGGTTGCTGAAGCAGTTCCGAAAATGAGGATCCGGTTCTCTACATCCAATCCGCAAGACATGACCCTGGATGTCATTGAGACCATGGCAGCGCATAACAATATCTGCAATTACATTCACCTGCCGGTACAAAGCGGCAGCAACAGGATCCTGAAGGCCATGAACAGACTGCACAGCCGTGAGGAATATTTTGAGCTGATCGATAATATTAGAAAGATCATTCCGGATTGCGCTATTAGTCAGGATATGATCGCCGGATTCCCGGGCGAAACCGAAGAGGATCATCAGGACACTTTAAGCCTGATGGAATATGTGAAGTACGATTTTGGATTTATGTTCGCCTATTCCGAAAGACCGGGCACGCTTGCAGCAAGGAAATTACCGGACGACGTACCTCACGACACCAAGATCAGAAGGTTGCGGGAAATCATAGACCTGCAGCAAAAACACAGTTTATTGCGCACCAGGGCCCATGTAGGCAAGGTTGAGGAAGTACTCATTGAAGGGACTTCCAAAAAGTCTGAAGAGCATTGGATGGGCAGAAATACGCAAAATACAGTAGTGGTATTTCCCAAGGAGAACTACCGTCCCGGCGATTTTGTAAATGTCAGGATTGAAAATTGTACATCGGCAACATTGATCGGTACTGCAGTGGGGCTTTCAGATAATAATTAATATGGAAAGTGTACAGGCAATAAAACAACGTTTCGAGATTATCGGAAACGATGTCAAGCTCAACCGGGCCATTGAAAAGGCCGTCCAGGTGGCACCTACTGATATCTCTGTTCTGGTGACCGGGGAGAGCGGTGTTGGAAAGGAGGCTATTCCCAAGATCATACATTCCCTATCGCATCGGAAGCACGCCAAATATATTGCCGTAAACTGCGGTGCCATTCCTGAAGGGACCATTGATAGCGAACTTTTCGGCCATGAAAAAGGCGCCTTCACTGGTGCTACCCAGACCCGTCGCGGGTATTTTGAAGTGGCAGACGGGGGTACCATTTTCCTCGATGAGGTTGGTGAATTACCTCTGACCACCCAGGTAAGGCTCTTGCGGATACTGGAGAATGGAGAATTTTTGAAAGTGGGGTCCTCAAGTGTTCAGAAAACCAATGTACGCATTGTGGCGGCTACCAACCTCAATATGATGGAGGCCATCAAAAAGGGCAAGTTCAGGGAGGATCTTTATTATAGGCTTAGCACGGTGGAGATCCATATTCCGCCCCTGAGAGACCGTCAGCAGGATATCCACCTGCTTTTCCGCAAGTTTGCATCCGATTTCGGCCAGAAATACAAAATGCCTACGATCAGGCTGCAGGATGACGCCATACAGCTTCTCTTAAAATATCGCTGGCCCGGCAACATAAGACAATTGAGAAATGTGGCAGAGCAAGTTTCCGTTCTGGAAGAAGACAGGTTGATCTCAGTATCCACGCTGAACGGCTACCTGCCGCATGCAGGTGACAGCAACCTTCCGGCAGTTATTGAAAAAAAGGCGCAGCAAGGTGATTTCAGCAATGAAAGGGAGATTCTCTACAAGGTGCTGTTTGATATGAAGGGTGATCTGAATGACCTGAAGAAATTGACTCTGGAATTATTGCGAAATAACGATACGGCCCAGGTACAGGAAGAAAATGAGGGACTTATCCGGAAGATCTACGGGGATAACGGACCGGATATAGAAGATAAGGAGGCATTGGAAGTACTGCCCCTGGCAGAAAACAGCGTAGTTCCCAAAAAAGAGCAAATACCCCAGGAAGATAAATACAGTTTTGCCGAGGAGATCGAAGAAGAGGAAACACTTTCGCTCCAGGAGAAAGAGATCGAGCTGATCAAAAAGTCCCTCGAACGAAATCGCGGCAAACGCAAAGCTGCAGCCGCTGAATTGGGTATTTCAGAGAGAACGCTTTACCGGAAAATCAAACAGTACGATTTGTAATAAAGAAGACCATGCGTATCTTAGAACGCAGATCATTCCTATGAAAAAACTTTCAAAACGCATATTACCGGGCTTCTTGGCCGGTATTCTGATCATGTCTCTGCAGGGTTGCGGCGTATATAATTTTACCGGGGGTGATGTTGGGACTGCCGAGACCTTCCAGGTAAATTATTTTCAGAATTATGCGACCCAAAGTCCCGGTTCCACCTTTGATCCGGGTCTGGACAGGGAATTTACCATAGCTTTACAGGATCTCATTCTCTCTCAAACCAGTTTGGACCTGGTGGGCACGAATGCAGATCTGGTCTACGAAGGTGAAATCGTAGAATACAGGGTTTCGCCTATGACCGCAACCGCCGAACAGAGAGCGGCCCAGAACCGGCTTACCATGGCGGTTAATGTGCGTTTTTTTAATCGCACAAAAGAGGATTCCGATTTTGAGCAGCGCTTTTCATTCTTCTTTGATTACGATGCCAATACCCAATTGGCTTCCGTGAGGAGTGAGGCCCACGAAGAAATATTTGAAAGGATCAACCAGGAGATTTTTAACCGATCGCTGGCCGACTGGTAATTAGTCGATATTATGAAGGTAAGCGAGTTTAACCATTTACTGCAACATCCCGAAGAGATGATAGACGCCTCACAGACCAGGCAACTGGACGATGTGCTGGAGTCTTATCCCTATTTCCAGACGGCACGGGCATTGCAGCTTAAAGGGCTACGCAACCTGAACAGTTTTAAGTACAACAATGCACTGAAGGTAACAGCGGCCTACACGGCAGACAGGGACATTCTGTTTGATTTTATAACCTCAGAGGAGTTTCTCCAGAACAGCATAGCGGATACTATTTCGGGGAAAACTCCCCCCTTACTTGAAAAAGAGATTATTTCTGAAGAGGTAGAGCCCAATCCGGAAGCCGAAACAGAAATGATTGAGGACAGTGAAGATCACCCCCTGCCACAATCCGTGAGGGACGCAGACCAGATACTGGATCCTGCGCTATTTAAATCCAAGGATCCGGAAGTGGATAAAGAACTTGCCAGAGCCCGGAAAGCAGAAAAATCCCTTGAGCTTGGAGAACCCCTTCCTTTTACTAAAAAGGAAAAGCATTCTTTCGGGGAGTGGCTTCAGCTTACATCGGTCAAGTCTGTGAAGAGATCAAAGGGTTCCTCAGAAGCTGACAAACCTATCGAGGAGATCAGTTTTCCGCTGGAAGAAGACAGTTCGAAGCAAAAAAGATTTGAGCTCATCGACAAATTTATTGAACAGGACCCTAAACTTGAGCCTACCTCAGATGCCTCTCAGGTAGATATTAAGGCCTCTGTTAAAATGAATAAAGAAGAGCTGATGACCGAGACGCTGGCCAAGGTGTATCTGGAGCAAAAAAAGTACAAAAAAGCCCTTCAGGCATATAAAATACTGAGCTTGAAATATCCGGAAAAAAGTAGTTTCTTTGCAGACCGCATAAAAGCGGTAAAACAATTACAAAAAGACAACACTAAATAAATGAGTACGTTTACCATTTTTCTTTTCCTGATCATAGCCGTCTGTTTTTTGCTTGTGCTGGTGGTCATGGTTCAAAATCCAAAAGGCGGCGGTTTATCATCTTCCTTTGGAGGTGGCGGTAGCCAAATTGTAGGGGGCGTCAAGAAAACAGGGGATTTCCTGGATAAAAGTACCTGGACGCTGGCCACGCTTCTCATAGTGCTTATACTACTTTCTAATGTGGCCATTAAAGGAAATTTTGCCGAAGCAGAATCCAAATTACTGCAAGGTGATGACATTGAGACCACAGTGCCTGAAACTGTACCTGAAACAGTTCCCGAGGAGGTTCCGGCTGGTGGAAGTCCAATAGACACCATCCAGTAATTCTTTCATCATATCAGATATCACTATGCGGCTGCAATGACAAGCTGACATTTCACATCTACAATTTGTCAGTTTTCGTAGTACGGCACAGTTTCTGCCAGATAGAAAGCGATAAATAATAATCTAAAAACTACCAATATGGCTAAAATCAACATCAAACCCCTGGCGGATAGGGTTTTAATACAACCGATGGAAGCAGAAACCAAAACTGCATCGGGCATTTATATCCCTGACACTGCCAAAGAAAAACCACAACAGGGAAAAGTGGTGGCAGTAGGACCGGGGACCAAAGATGAAAAAATCACCGTAAAAGTTGGAGACACCGTGCTCTACGGGAAATACTCCGGTACCGAATTGAAGTTAGAAGGCAATGACTATTTGATGATGCGCGAAAGCGACATTTTAGCGATCATTTAAAAACTATAGAAAATGGCAAAAGATATAACATTTGATATTGATGCAAGAGACGGACTGAGGAGAGGCGTAGATGCCCTGGCCAACGCCGTTAAAGTAACCCTTGGACCCAAGGGACGAAACGTAATAGTAAGCAAGTCCTTTGGTGCGCCGGTAGTGACCAAAGACGGGGTTACTGTGGCCAAGGAGATCGAGCTGGCTGATGCCCTCGAGGATATGGGTGCACAGATGGTAAAGGAAGTGGCTTCAAAAACCAACGACCTGGCCGGTGACGGAACCACTACGGCCACCGTACTTGCCCAGGCCATCGTAAAAGAGGGACTTAAAAACGTGGCAGCCGGTGCCAATCCGATGGACCTTAAAAGAGGAATTGACAAGGCCGTTGCAGCTATCGTTGAGCACCTTGCCAAGCAATCCAAAAAGGTTGGCGACAGCAGTGAGAAGATCAAGCAGGTAGCCGCTATTTCTTCCAATAATGACGAAACCATCGGAGAATTGATCGCCGAGGCATTCAACAAAGTAGGAAAAGAAGGTGTGATCACCGTTGAAGAAGCCAAAGGTACAGACACCTATGTAGATGTTGTGGAAGGAATGCAATTTGACCGAGGTTATCTCTCACCTTATTTCGTCACAGATTCAGAAAAAATGATTGCGGATCTGGATAATCCTTATATCCTGCTTTTTGACAAGAAGATCTCTACGATGAAGGATCTGCTTCCTGTTCTGGAGCCGGTGGCCCAATCAGGAAAACCCCTGTTGATCATAGCCGAAGATGTAGACGGAGAGGCGTTAGCCACATTAGTGGTGAACAAACTTCGCGGATCACTGAAAATTGCCGCTGTAAAAGCTCCCGGGTTTGGCGACAGAAGAAAGGCTATGCTTGAAGACATCGCCATCCTGACCAACGGAACCGTGATCTCTGAAGAAAGAGGATTCTCTCTTGAGAATGCTACTATAGACATGC
>JBPEXP010000165.1:0-3865 GCA_052031475.1 Flavobacteriaceae bacterium
TTTAAGCGCACCATTTCCTCATTAGCTGTTATCCCGTCTGCCAGGGCAATCGCGTACCAAAGCCTGGCCGTATGTAGCAAATGTTCTCTGGGATCTTGCATCAAAGAATGATTTTATATGGAACACAACTTAAAATTTTGACCGCTCATTTTAAATGACATAAGTCATATTTATCTCTAGGTATTTTTCCTTCATTTGTTAAGGGTAGTTGCCTGATTATGAAGTGGGAAAGAGATAATTAAGAAGTAGGTAACAGCTGCAAGGCCAAAAAATCACTTATGCGGGTCTTTAAGAAGAATAGCAATATTTTCCACCTGCTTTCCGAAGCAGTTTCCGAGGGTACTATTGTGGTTAATCAGGACTTCAACATTGTGTCCATGAATCGAAGAGCGGACGAATTATTTGGTTATGATCAGGAAGAGCTAGTAGGTAAACCATTGAACAAGATCATACCTCATAAATACCGTGAGGCTCATAAATTACATGTAAGCGATTTTTTTGAAAAGGGCGGCAAGGCAAAGATGGCCAGAGGTAGAGCCCTGCATGGCCTTAAAAAAACCGGAGAGGAATTTCCACTCGTAGTAAGCCTCAATTCGTTTACTATTTATCAGAGAAAGTATGTGTTGGCCGTTGTTAGCGACATGACCCAGACTCTGGAATACCAGAGAAAACTGGTAGTACGGGATCAGGCCCTGGAATTTGCAATGAACGGCATAGTGATTACCGATGCGGGTAAAAAAGATCATCCGATCATCTACTGCAATAAGGCCTTCCTTAAAATGACAGGCTACCAAAAGGACGAGGTAATAGGCCGGAATTGCCGATTCCTTCAAGGGAAGGATCGCAAACAGAAAGGTATCGGTAAAATTAGGGAGGCTGTAAAGAACGGCAGCAGTTGCCGCGTAGAACTTCGCAATTATAAAAAAGACGGGACTTTATTCTGGAATGAAATTTCCATCAATCCTATCCGAAGCAAAGATGGAGCCATTGCTTACTATGTGGGTATCCAGAATGATATCACGGCCCGTATCAAATCCGAACAGGAAATTACTCACCTGGTAAAAATCTTCAATGATTCTCTCCATGAGATCTACGTATTTGATGCGGAAAGCCTGCACTTTACACATGCGAATTTTGGGGCCCAGACAAGTACCGGATATAAACTAAAGGAATTATTAAAGTTAAATCCCACCGATTTGTTAAGTGAATTTAATATTGAGGAGTTCAAGAAACAGATCCGTCCGATCCTGAGCAATTCGAGGACACAGGTAGATGTGGAGACCCACTGCAGAAGAAAAGATGGAAGCACATATCCGGTGGAAGCGCATTTTCAATCGTCCTCCCTTGAAAACCGGACCCTGATCGTCTTAATGATCATGGATATCACCCACAGAAGGGATTATACTCAGAAGCTTGAAAAGGAAGTAAGGGAGCGTACGGATCAGCTTCAAAAGGCTCTGATCAAGGAAAAAGAATTGGGAGACCTGAAAAC
Organism: Flavobacteriaceae bacterium; assembly: GCA_052031475.1. GTDB lineage: Bacteria > Bacteroidota > Bacteroidia > Flavobacteriales > Flavobacteriaceae > JAHEJJ01. The sequence goes on from JBPEXP010000165.1 coordinate 1,493, forward strand.
CAAATTCCTTTCCCTGGTATCCCATGAGTTTAAAACCCCTTTAAGCGCAATTCTAACTTCTGCCACCCTGGTAGGTAAGTATACAACAGCAGATCAGCAAGCGAAAAGAGATAAACATTTGATGTCTATACGCTCCGAGGTTCAACATCTGACCGGGATTCTCAACGACTTTTTGTCCGTAGAAAGACTGGAGCAGGGAAAAGAAGTATACCATTTGACGGAGTTCTATCTCAGCAAGGTGATCAACGAAGTGGTCTACAGTGCCAATATGCTGTTGAAATCAGGACAGAAAATTGAATATCCACCGAATATAGAGGAAGTACGGGTATGCCAGGATGAGAAGATACTGGCCTTAACACTGACCAACTTGTTGCATAATGCAATTAAATATTCTCCTGAGAACACTGCTATAAAACTGGAAGTGATCCTGGCGAATGATCATTTTAAACTCAAGGTAATAGACCAGGGCTTTGGTATTCCAGAAGCAGATCAAAAGCACATTTTTGAACGGTATTTCAGGGCTGAGAATGTGCTCACCACGCAGGGAACCGGCATAGGATTGAACATTGTAAAGACGCATATCGAAAATCTGGGAGGGAGCATCTTTTTTGAAAGCACCGTTGGGAAAGGAAGCATCTTTACCGCCGTTTTTCCTTTAGAATCTGCACCGTTGATCTGACCGGTTCAACCGTGGATAATGATGAAAGATTTATTTAAAAGAGTAATTCAGATGAAAAAGGTTTTATTGATTGAAGATGATAATGTACTGAGGGAAAATACCGCAGAACTTCTCGAGTTGTCTAATTATAAGGTGATCAGGGCAGCTGATGGGGTGAAGGGAATACAACAGGCCAGGATAAGCCTTCCGGACATCATTGTTTGTGATATTATGATGCCGGCCATGGATGGCTATAAGGTCCTGGAAAATCTTTCGGATGACCAGCGAACCAGGTTCATCCCGTTTATTTTTCTTTCGGCGAAGACAGAGAGAAAAGATGTAAGAAAAGGCATGGAGCTTGGGGCAGACGACTATATCACCAAACCCTTTGAGGAATCAGAGTTAATTGGCGCTATAGAAAGCAGGTTGGCAAAAGCCAGTATCCTCAAGGAAATGAAGGAAAGGGATATTTCCGTACCAGGCGAAGGTGTCACCGATTTAAAATCCCTGGACGATTTGAAGAGTTATGTCTATGAAAAAGGAAGTGAATACCAGTTCAGGATGGGTGAGTCTATATATCGCGAAGGTGATCATTCAAACAAAGTATACCTGATACTCAAAGGTGCTGTAAAGACTCATAAGCTGGACGAAAAGGGAAAGGAATTTATCACCGGCATTTTTAAAGCGGACGATCTTTTTGGGTTAACGAGTTTTACGGATACTCATCCTCATAGCGAATACGCCTCGGCCATTGAGCATACTACACTGGCTGCCATAAAGAAAGAAGAACTAAAGCGAGTGCTGGAGATCAATCACCATCTGATCATGGAGCTACTGCAACTACTGGCTGAAAGTTTAACTGAAGCACGCGAACAACTTTTAGAGATGGCCTATGGATCTGTTCGCAGAAAAACCGCCAGTACCCTGCTGAAGTTTGCCGATAAGCTTAGGGAAGATGAACAAGGTGGTATTCACATCCTGCGAAGTGATCTTGCCGGAGTTGCAGGCATGGCTACCGAGACGCTTATCCGCACCTTGTCTACCTTCAAGAAAGAGGGACTGATAGACATAAGGGATAGGAACATTAAGATTCTGGATATAAAAAAATTAAAGACCATGCAATGAGCAATTAAAATGCTGCAGGCTCGTCATATGATAAACATCATTTACCGGGCCTTTGGTCTATACTAATTTTACCACTGTAGAAAAAAGCAAGCCGATGCAATCCATATTAATCCCAACAGACTTCTCAGATAACTCCTGGAACGCTATAAAATACGGCCTTGAGTTCTTTAAAAACCAAAAATGCCGTTTCCAATTATTGCATGTTAATCCTATTCCTCCATATTCAGGGGCCGGTAGCTCAGTGAGGACTTCAACGGCCGTGATCAAGGACTCGATGATCAGCGAGAGCAAGGTACAACTTAAAAAACTGCTTGATCAGATTAAAGACTATTCGGATAATCGCAACCACAGCTTTGGATCTACGGCCGTTTACGGATATTTTGTGGAAAGCGTAAAAAAGGAAGTTGATGCGAAGCAGGTTGATATGATCATTATGGGTACCAAAGGGGCAAGCGGGCTAAAAAGGATTACTATTGGTAGCAATACAGGGGATGTGATCACTAAGGTCAAATGTCCTCTCCTGGCTGTTCCGGAGAATGCAAAATATAAAATTCCCCGGGAGATCGCCTTCCCAACAGACTATCAATTCA
>JBPEXP010000166.1:0-5849 GCA_052031475.1 Flavobacteriaceae bacterium
TGATTTCACTACTTTTTATATATCCTCTTCCATCTGATGTGCTTAAGGGATTGATTCCGTCCATACCTGAGGTTAAGGGAGGTAAAATGTTGGTAGCCGCATTTGTAGGGACTACCATGGCTGCGGCAACTTTTCTTTCCAGGCCTCTGTTTGTTCAAGGGAAGGGCTGGAATAAAAGTCACCTGGATCAGCAAAAAAAGGATTCCATAATGGCTGCCATTTTGGTTTTCATTATTAGCGGATCTGTAATGGCCGTAGCCTGCGGAGCTTTATACTATGGCGGCAGCCCGGTTACAAAAGTACTGGATATGGCCAATACGCTAGAGCCAATGGCGGGTAAACTGGCTATCACTGTTTTCTTTTTTGGAACACTAAGCGCAGGGCTGTCTTCTATTTTTCCTTGCCTGCTAATAGCACCAATACTAATTTCGGACTATCAATCAGGGCAATTGGACACAAGCTCCAGACAATTTAAGATCATCACAGCCATCGCCTGCGTTTTCTCACTTATTGTACCAGTTTTTGGTGCCAATCCTATTGAAATGCAGATTTTGTCTCAGGTATTCAATGTATTTGTACTGCCCCTGGTAATCATTGGAATCATCATCCTGGTCAATAAACAAAAACTTATGGAAAATCACAAAGCAGGATTGTCCCTAAATATTGGTCTGGTAGCTGCCTTGTTTTTTTCCTGTATGATTTCATATAACGGAATTCTTGCCCTGCTGGATTACTTTTAGGGCCGCCTAGCCTGCTAGTACAATAACTAAATCGGTTTGCAGTTTGGCCTTGCCATCACCCCTGACACTCCCTGTTACCGGCATAGTATTTTTATAATCGGCGCTGGCGGCCACCGGGATATATTTTTGGTCGGCAAATACCCCGTGGCTGGGGTCAAGACCTATCCAACCAGCCCCTGGTAAATAGACTTCCAGCCAGGCGTGCAATTCATACTCAGGATCTTCTGCATCCAGGAAAAGATAGCCGCTCACAAAACGGGCAGCAATGCCGCAATGACGCAGTAGGTTGATCTGGAGCCAGCTTAGGTCTCTGCAGGAACCTGTCGCTGAGTTAAAGGTTTTTTCAGGTAACTGCGGAGCACCTTTCTCTCTGGTCTCGAGTTTTATTTTATCAAAAATTTCCCGTGTTAATGCGCTCAAAAACGGGATGGTCTGATGGTTGGCGTTTCCGGCGATCTGTTCTGTAAATTCCTTTAATTCCCTGTTCAAAGGAAGCTTTTTCAGGGAGGGCTGCAATAATGATATTGAATCAGTTGAATATTCAAAAGGAAAGCTGGTGAACTCTGATGGATGGATCAGGAATTCAAATGGACTAAAAGACTGCAATTCAACGACGGATTCTGCCTTTATTTCCATGGAATTATGCGTGCCGCTAAACCAGCAAAATTGGAGGAGATTACCTTCAGGGTCAAATTGATTTGAAGCTCCCTGAATTGCAGGAAATATTTCTGTCTTATATGAAAGTAGCTTGAGATGAGGTCCTGTTCGGGGACGAAAACGCAAATAATGTGGTTCAAAAAAGACCGGTTGGTCAAAGGAATAACGGGTGAAGTGCTTGATACTAAGCTTCATATTGGCTCAGTCTACGGTTACTTCGTCTTCATGGTTCTTTTCTTCAATGAATCCGCCTGCTTCAAATAATTTCTGAGTCCAGTCGTCCGGCAATTGATCAACCAGTTCGCCCAGCTTGTCCTGCCACATATTGGAAATACCTTCAAGATCTTTTTTTGAATATCGTTTTTCTACGATCTTGTAGCTGTCTTTTTCGTAGTAGATCACATCTATGGGATAATCTACATCATTGGCGCTCACCTGGGTGGCATTAAAGGCAAGGAAGCCGGCTTTAAGGGCAAATTTCATGCTCGAATCGTACTTTAGGACCCTGTTCAGTATGGGCTTACCGTATCCGGCATTACCTATGATCATAAAGGGTGAACCTTCGGATACTTCTACCCAGTTGCCTTCCGGATACAGCAAATAGATTTTGTGCTCGTCATCATCCTGCAGTTGACCTCCAACCAGGGCATAGAGATTAAAGCTCAGCCCGGCTTCTTTCAGAGATTCCTTGTCTTCCTTGGCTGCCCTTTTTACCTGGGTAGCAAAGGCGTTAACCGCTTTATAGAGCTTGTTGAATTGCTCATCTTCCTGCTCAATAATCTCCATGAAATAGGTAAGGGCTTTATCCCGAACAGAACGGAGCCCTGAGGTCATTATAAAGAATGAATGCTGGTCTTTATTAATGGTAATGACTTTCTTGGCCTGTGTAGTTTCACTTCCCGAAGTGATTCGGGTATCGGCAAGTCCAACAATACCTGATTTCACTTTGATACCCATGCAGTACGTCATATTGGGTGGTCATTTTTGGTTTACAATATTCTGTAAAGAAAAGAAGGTTTCAAATATCGCCAAAGAAACTTCATTTAAATTTATCTGGAAGTTATCAAGGAATTCATGCATGCCCATTTTCAGTATTTCCTGTATATCGGCAAATTCTAATTGCGACCTCAAAAGGCCCAGTCTGCGCTCGGCCAGGTTGCTGTATCCATGAGTACTTCCCGTGATAGAAAGGAGCGACTTTTCCGCTCTGATCAGGCAATTGACGATAGACCGTGGAAAATCCTCATCCAGGATCAGAAAGCGTGCGATATTATCGGTTTGTAGTTTGCCGTATTTCTTTCGATACATATCATAGGCACTGACCGATTTTAAGAGTGCAGCCCATTGTATAAGGTCTAGTGGCGTACCAACAGAGGCAGCTGAAGGCAGCAGAATATGGTATTTCACATCCAGAACGCGTGATGTTTTATCTGCCCTTTCAATCATCTGCCCGATCTTTCCAAAGTGCCAGCCGTCGTTCCTCGATATCGTTGCATCGATGATTCCGTACACCAGCTGGCAGCCATTTTTAATTTCAAAGAAACACTGACGCGGGTCTTTATTACACCAGTGTTCTTTTGATTTTTGTTCCCTGATCAGGTGGTAGAGGTAGTTGATCTGCTCCCAGACTTCCTTGGTGATGTCGGGCCGTACCGCTCTTGCATTTTCGCGGGCATTACAGAGCGCATTGTAAATGGAATTGGGATTGTTTTCATCGTATCCCAGAAAATAAATGACCTTGTCTTTATCAGCCTTTCCGTGGAGGGAATGGAAGAGATCCCAATCACCTGTAATGATTACCAAGGGTTCCCATTGAGCTCCGATTGAATCCGGTAAATCCAGGGACAGGTTAAAATTAACGTCCATAAACCGGGCGTAATTCTCTGCCCGCTCCAAGTAGCGGTTCATCCAGTATATTGAATCGGCAACTCTGCTTAACATAGATTCTTATTTATCGTCCAATACCCAGGTATCCTTACTGCCACCACCCTGAGAAGAATTCACTACCAGTGAACCTTTTTTCAGGGCCACCCGGGTGAGGGCGCCGGGAATTATCTTTATTTCTTTTCCATATAGAATATAAGGCCTCAAATCTACGTGCCGGCCTTCAATACCATCTTCTGTGAGTGTAGGTACCCGCGAGAGTTTAATGGTTGGCTGAGCGATATAGTTCCTGGGATTTTTTTTGATCTTTTCCACAAACTCCTTGTGTTCGGCCTTGGTAGCCTTCGGACCTATAAGCATGCCATAACCTCCGGAGGCATCTGTTTGCTTAACCACCAACTGGCTGATATTCTCAATCACATATTGTAGATCATCCTTTTCAGCGCATATGTAGGTGGGAACATTAGGAAGAATTATTTCTTCCCCCATATAGTACTTGATAATCTTCGGAATATAGGCATATACCGCCTTATCATCTGCAACACCGGTACCGGGTGCGTTAACCAGCACTACATTGCCACGTCTATAGGCTTCAAAGAGTCCGGGCGTACCCAGCATGGAATCTTTGCGGAATACCAGCGGATCGATAAAATCATCATCGACCCTTCGATAGATCACATGAACAGGTTCCAGGCCCTTGGTGGTGATCATATAGACTTTGTGGTCTTTCACTATTAGATCTCTGCCCTCTACGAGTTCGGCGCCCATTTGCTGGGCCAGATAGGCGTGCTCAAAATAGGCCGAGTTATACATACCCGGTGTAAGGACCACGATATTAACTTTTGAGGAAGGCCACATAGACTCCAGCATATCCCTGAGGTTGTGTGAGTAGTTATAAACCGGCCTTACGTGCAGTTTCTCAAAGAGCTCGGGAAAAGTGCGTTTCAGTATTTCACGATTTTCGAGCATATAGGAGACACCGGATGGGCAACGGAGATTGTCCTCAAGCACATAAAATTTTCCATCTCCACCGCGGATGATATCCGTGCCGGTGATGTGGCACCAGACCCTGTTGGGTGGGTTCAGTCCTTTGCACTGTTCGAGATAGGTAGAGCTTGAAAGAACCAATTCTTCCGGGATGATCTTGTCTTTGAGTATGTTTTGTTCGTGGTAGAGATCGTCGATAAACATATTCAGCGCCTGGATACGTTGTGTAAGTCCGCGCTCCAGGGCTTCCCATTCAGCACTGCTAATGATCCTGGGGATGATATCCAGGTGGAGGATTCTTTCGATACCCTGGTTGTCACTATAGACATTAAAAGTCATACCCAGGGAAAGCTGGGCCCGATCTGTAGATTGCTGAAGTAATTTAAGCCTTTTCCTGCCCAGTTTTTCGAGGTGTTCCTTGAAGAGTTCGTAATGAGATTTGGTAGTTAACTTCTCATCGAACATTTCATCGTAGAAATCCCCAGTATCGTAGGTATTTAAATTGAGTTTTCCCATAGATGATCTCAGTCAAATTTGCTAACTGATAAGTAAACCAATATTTCCTAAAATACCATGAAAGTTGACGGTTTTTTTGCCCTATTCGTATAAAAAATTCGAAACTCTTATTATTAAGGCTGAATTTTTAACATACTGACATTTGTCATTGTTTTAAAGAGCTGCTCTGAGCAATTTTACGCTTAAATCCCATGAATCATATCATATGGTAATCCAGGATCTTGTCATCTCAGAAGGTAAGCAACTGTTGGGCGATAATTATATCGGGCATTTGTCTTATATAGCGGGCGAGTGGCCGTACAGCGTGCCCATTACCTATTACTACAACCAGGCAAAAAACTACATCATAAGTTATTCGGCTGAAGGTCACAAGGTGCGTGCTATGCGCAAAAACCCCAATGTCTCACTGACGGTAAATGAAATTCAATCGGTAAACGAATGGCGAAGTATCCAGATCCACGGTCAGTTTGAGGAGTTACGGGCCATTGATGCTAAATATCACCTTCACGAATTTGCCGAAGGCGTCAAGCGGATTCTACTGCGCACAGAAGGGAAGGATGCCCGTTCAGTCAGCGATTTCTCATCCAAACTGAACTCCGAGAAACACCCCATCGTTTTCAGGGTTCAAATTGATGACATGATCGCCAAATACAGGGAAGAATAGGGCCTTATACTTGAGAGAGTTTTTGGTGGTTTTGGGCCTATTTCCTTATTTTTACCATACTTTATTTACCACTCATGGAAGCATATGCCACGGCCCTGCTTTACGCCATTCCTTTTTTTATTGTACTCATGTTGCTAGAAATCGGCTATGGTTATTTTGTGAAGGACCAGCAGCACAGGTTGATGGATACGGTAAGCAGTATCAGTTCAGGTATGACCAATATTGTTAAGGATTCTCTGGGTCTGGGAGTGATCATTGTAAGTTATCCTTTTCTGCTGGAGCACATGGCATTGACCGAAGTAAAAGCAACCTGGCTGGTTTGGCTGCTGGCATTCCTGGTTTTGGACTTTGCCGGCTATTGGAATCACAGGCTGAGTCACCATGTGAATGTCTTCTGGAAC
>JBPEXP010000167.1:0-2075 GCA_052031475.1 Flavobacteriaceae bacterium
GCATTTACCACATCAAACCAGTTTATCATCCTGGACAGGAATGGCAAAGAGGTCAAACCTTTTGACATAAGGTTTCCGGGAGGGAATCTTACACCGCTGGCTGTTTTTGATTATGAAAACAATAAAAATTATCGATTTGTCTTTAGCCAGGGTCAGAAGATATATATGTACAATTCCCGCGGCAAAATTGTAAGTGGATTTACCTATACACAGGCAGAAGAACCAGTCATCGGTCCGGTTAAACATATACGCATCGGCCAGAAGGATTATCTGGTTATAAAATTGGAGGGCGGTACCCTCAAAATATTGAACCGGGTAGGTAAAGACCGGATCAGGGTTGAAGAAAAAATTGAATTTTCAGACAATGAGGTCTTCCTTTATGGTAATAAATTCATCCTTACAGATAAGGCTGGAACTATGTACTCTATTAGCACTGATGGTCAAATTAATAAATCTGCCATGAGATTCAATGAAGATCACGGACTGGATGCAACAGTTAAGACACTGGTTACCCTAAACGACAACACCCTGACCATTAAAGGCCGTCCCAGAAACCTGGAACTGGGCGTATATCTCAAGCCCCGCATTTTTTACATATACGACACGATCTATATTAGCACAACGGACATTCAAAGTGGAGAGGTCTACTTATTTGACAGTGCCAATAAGGCTGTTTCAAATTTTCCGGTCTTCGGCAATTCTGCTGCAGACATGGCAGACATGGATAACGATGGTACGCTGGAACTTCTGACCAAAGACCAGGATAATTCACTTATTGTCTATTCAATCCGTTAAGCAGGAGAAAAGACCCACTTATACAGAATTACAGGCTAGTTGTACAAAGAGCGGTTGCAACTGGTCTATTTTCTTTATTTTCCTTTATTAAGGCCTTGCTACAGGGTCGTTTGACAGAATAAACTGACTGAAAATAGAAGATATGGAAGCCCCTATAACTTCCAGAAATATTGTATTTTTAAAGGTATCGCTTTAAGGAAACCAGCCATGAAAAAAAGTATCTATCTCGCTCAAATCTTCATTACCATCCTACTGCTAATTTTCTGCATTCCTGAAGCAGAAGCCCAACTTCTGAAAAAATTGGGCAAAACGGCGGAGAGAGCTGCCGAAAGGACCGTTAACCGCAGGGTTGATGAAGAAACGACCAAGAAAACAGACCAGGCCCTGGACAGTATCCTGGAACCAGGAACCGGGGGCAACCCTGCTCCGGACGTGAATACAGGACCTCCGCCTAGCGGTGGAACTGGCAGCGGTGGCCAGGGAAATACAGGAGTAATGAACCAGCCATCGACCTCTGGCGGTGAAAAGAACATAGCCGTATACAGCAAGTTCGATTTTGTTCCCGGCGATACCCAATTGTTTTTTGATGATTATGGAAACGATTTTATAGGAGACTTCCCGTCAAAATGGAATACGAACGGTAGCGGCGAAGTGGTTACCATTGGAGATTCCCCTCAGAAGTGGCTGAAACTGCTTCAGGGATACGGCATTGAATACATTCCGGATGTTCCGAAACTTCCAAAGGAATATACCATAGAATTTGATCTTAAAACCATCGGACTGGATCGTCAGAGTTCCTCCACGGCTGGGTTAACTATTACATTGGACAGTAATTCTTCGTTTGACCGTGGAAGCCAGTGGGTTTGGGCATTTATTCCGCTGGGACAGTATGGTGTTTTTGACATCCGACTGCGCAATTATGTGGCCGGACAAGGCAGTGAAATAAACAGTGCCGTAAAAGCAGACATTCGCGAAGCTGTGCTGAATGAACCTCATATTTCTATTGCGGTGAACGAACAGCGTTTCAGACTCTGGGTGAATGAAAGCAAATACGTAGACATCCCCAGATTTATACCTGCATCAGCCGATCTCACTACCATTAAATTCAATGTAAATGGCCTCAAGGACGGCAAGGAGAATCTATTCATTGCCAACCTGAAAGTAGCAGAAGGGGGAGTAGACCTTCGCAGGAAGCTGATCTCCGAAGGCAAGATATCCACCAATGGTATTCTCTTTGATTCCGGTTCTGCCAACATTCAACCCCAGTCGATGGGAATAAT
>JBPEXP010000168.1:0-11810 GCA_052031475.1 Flavobacteriaceae bacterium
CCTTCTCAATCATCTGGTCCGTAAAGCCTTTTGATTTCAATTCCTTTTCCACTCCATCCAGGCCAATTTTAGCAAGCTTGTCCAGCGCCGTCGTAAAATCAACAATCCGGTCCTGGGCCCCTATGAGTCCGGCAATGCCTGATAGAATTTTCCTGTGATTCAGCTTTATGGTGATGTTCTTAAAACCCAAATCCTTAAATGCTGCGTCGTACAATAAAACGAGCTCCACTTCCTGCAAGAGGGAACTATCACCCACCACATCAGCATCGCATTGATAAAACTCCCTGAAACGGCCCTTCTGCGGCCTGTCTGCCCTCCATACGGGCTGGATCTGATAGCGTTTGAACGGGAAATCAATCTCGTTCTGGTGCATAACCACATAGCGTGCAAAGGGGACGGTTAAATCATATCTCAGCGCCTTTTGAGCTATTTGAGGTCCAAGGCTATTGGCATCTTTATCCCGGTATGTTTTTTCGTCCACCCTGGCCAGAAAATCTCCTGAATTCAGGATCTTGAAAATCAACCGGTCGCCTTCTTCACCGTATTTACCCATCAGGGTTTCCAGATTCTCAAATGAGGGAGTCTCTATAGGTCTGAAACCAAAGAGTTCAAATTGCTTTCGAATGGTGTTGAGGATAAAATTTCTACGGGCGATCTCGGCCGGTGAAAAGTCCCTGGTCCCTTTAGGTATAGCTGGTTTTTGGGCCATAAATCTGATTCGTGCTACAAATATAATGCTTTGTCCATTCTTAACTGCCGCTCCCTCCTATTCACTAATGATCTGATCAAACCACTGGTAGAGCGCACCTTTGGTAATGACAGCCCCTTTTTGAATGAGTTCAAACTTGTCCTGGTTTTTATCTGCAGAATACGCTTTAGAAGCCGTGAGATATTCTACAAAATCTGATTGCCAGTTTTTTCGAAACCACGCAAATCCCTCCTCGGTACCCAGGTCAATATTGGGATTGAGGATTTTGACAGAGATCAGGTTCATTTCTTTTTCTGCACAGTGAAACAAATGCATATGTTGAGCTGAGATATTCTCAAGGTACTGCACATTGGTGAGTACCCCTTCCCAGATCAGATCGCTAAAAACGTCCAGCTCTTCCTCTGCCAACTGGGGTTTCTCTTCTTTCAACGATTGCCACTCAGATCCTGTAATGGACTGGGTAGCCAGGAAGTTGATAAATTCTTCCTCTAGTTCAGCAAATTGCTCTTCGGTAAGCCTGGTGTATTTCATGCAGCAAAAATAAAAAGGCCGCACCAAAAAGTGCGACCCTTTCCATTCAAATCTTGCAATCCTAGAAGATATAGCGAAGGCCAAACTGCATCTGCCATCTGGATATCAAATCGGGATTGTTGATAAATGTCCTGTTCTGGGTAGTGTCAAAACTATAGACCGGAGTTCCGGTTCCATCTATACGAACACCCAGAGGCTGAGTGGTCAGTGGATTCTGGACCACGCCCCACTTAGAGCTTATCAGGTTACCAAAATTCAGAATATCGATGCTGAACTGAACTGTTTGCCGCTTGTTCTCCGGGCCCACATTAAAATTATAATCCTGAAGGATCTTAATATCCCATCTGCTGCTCCAAGGACTTAGCTGGTCATTTCTTCCAACATAATCTCCTCGCCTGCCGCTTAGGTAATCGTTCTGCTGAATGAAGGCTTCGAGTGCCGTTCTTTGTGCGGCTGCATCCCCGTCAAATTGCATTTGACCAATTTCAGCGGATGTAGGCACATAGATCAAATCGTTGGTGAAAGAGCCATCGTTATTAATGTCACCCGAATAAGTATAGGAGAACCTGGCTCCCTGGGCATATTCAAAGAATGCTCCGAGAGAAGTAGCCCATCGGTCATTATTTCCGTAATTCCAGGCCTTGTTGATCTGCCCCACAAATCGATGCTTGTTGCCAAATAACGAAGGTGCCAGGGCAGCTACGTTTACGTTGCCAAAGGCCGGATTGAGATCGAAGATATCACTGCTGATCTCTGCGCCCAGCGAATTGACATCCCGGCTGTCAAGAAAATTGTAAGCCATACTCACAAACAGGTTGTTTTCCCATTGCTTCTGCAGCTTGATGGACCAATTAAATGATCTGCCCCGGTCTACATTAGAGAAAACATAGGCATTGGTAGCCCCTCCGAAAGGACCCTGTGCCCGGTCGCCCGGATTATAAATAGGCCTGTTGTCAACACCTGGCAAAGTACCCCTGGGTATTCCGGCGCCAAAGTTGTTCACGGTGGCAGCATTCAGGTCCCGGGTGAAAATTATATCCGTGGTGGCAATGATGCCATTCTCGAAGCGGTAGTCCAGTCCAAAGTTGCTTCGCCAAACCTGTGGAAACTGGAAATTAGGATTGGTGGTCTGATAGAAAAAGAAATCCGTACTCTGAACCTGGTTGGCTACCCAAACAAATGGGAAACGGCCCGAGAAGATACCTGACCCACCTCGTACCTGGAAGGTATTGTCTCCGCGAACGTCCCAGTTAAAGCCGATGCGTGGTGACCACAGAATATCGCGGTCCGGCAGATCTAAACTGTTCAAAAATATAGGAGCACCTGTCTCGTCAAAATATTGCACATTAGGTGCATAAGTTCCGCCGTCCTGCAACAGTCCGCCTTTACGATCTATATTTTCCTGGATAAGCTCTTTAGTATTAAAATACAGCGGCTTATCGGCCCTTAATCCATAGGTAAGTTTGAACCTATCAGAAATATCCCAGGCATCCTGGAAATAAAATGCCAGCTGGCCAAACTTACTTTCTGCAAGTGCCCAGCCACCAGGTGTACCAATGGGTACTGCATTATTTGCTGTAAAAATACTTTCTGCATTGCTTATAGCGTCGGGGATCAGATCGTTATCCACTGCGTCCAGGAAGGCATCCACATCCGGAAAATCAGCGAAGACCCCAACCGCTCCCCTGGCATCAGCGAAGAAATAAGCTCCCAGGTTGAAGGAATTGAAGAATTTAAACGATTCAAATGAGAATCCGGCAGTGAACGTATGATTTCCAGCGAAGATATTCAGGTTGTTGGTGATCTGAAAGACATCCTGTTCAAGTCTGTTATTGATCGAGAAAGGTTCATGCCCGGCTACTATAGCCCGCACACCGTCTTGTTGGATATTTATAGCAGGCGCCGGTGATGAGAAAGGATTTCTGAAGTCATTGAACTTGGTGTAGCCGATCTGAAATTTGTTTACCGCAGTTCCATTGGCCAGCGTAGAGTTCAGTTCAGCCAGATAGGAGTTGATCTCATTGTTTATTTCGTATCCGGCATTGGCAAATTGCAGGGTGATAGCATCCGGCCCTCTTCTTCCGATTGCAAATTCGTTTGCCGTCAGATCTCTCTTGGCATCCAGGAAATTATAGATCAGGGCCAGCCTGTTATTGTCGTTAATATTCCAGTCCAGTTTAAAGATCCCCTTGATAGATTCTGTGTCTAACAGATAACCTTCATAAGGACCCGGATTATACCCGATTCCACTGAGCGCAGCACTTACAGCGTCCATATCGGCTGCACTAACACGCGCCACATTATTACCGCCCTGGCCCCTGTCTGCCTCAAAATTAGAACCGAGGTCTTCTCTTTTATCCCTTTCAAAATTGGCAAAGAAGAAGAGTTTATTCTGAACAATTGGTCCACCAACACTGAATCCATACTGGGACTGAGTGAGGTCTGGAACAAAAATATCTTCTCCGTCTACCTTACTACCTGTGAGGTCCTGGTTTCTAAAGAAGCCATATACAGTACCGTGAAGCTCATTGGTTCCACTTTTGGTAACTGCATTGACGGAAGCCCCGGTGAATCCTGCCTGGGTTACATCATAGGGGGCCAGAGAAACCTGGATCTGATCGATGGCGTCTAACGAAATGGGCTGCGCATTGGTCTGTCCGCCCGGTGTGGCTGCATCCAGTCCGAAAGGGTTGTTGAAAATAGAGCCGTCTAAAGAAAAGTTGTTGTACTGGTTATTACGTCCGGCAAAGGAATTGCCGTCTGATGTAGGCTCCAGCCGGGTAAAATCAGCAGCCGAACGAGTGATCGTAGGTAATCTCCTGAGTTCTCTATTGCCCAGGTTAGTTTCGGATCCCGTGCGATCACTTCCAAAAGTACCTGCCTGGTCAGCGGTGACCACTACCTCTTCAAGTGCCTGGCTTTCACTGGTCATTTGAACGTCATAGTTAAATGTTTTACCCAGAGAAAGAAAGATATCGTCTCGCGTCTGTTCTTTGAAACCCACGTAACTGACGGTAACCTGATATGGTCCACCGATCCTCAGGTTTAAAAGATTATATCGTCCGTCTTCGTTAGAGATCACGCCGTAGCGTGTTCCGGTAGGCGTGTGAATGGCGACCACATTAGCCCCGAATAAGGGTTCATTCTGGTCGTCTACAATGGTTCCCCTGATGTTAGAGGTAGTCACCTGAGCACCGACGCTTATGAAACATAAAAGCCCCGCCAGGGTAAGCAGAAATTTGGTTCTCATCAGTTTGAGTTTAAGTTAGTATTCTTTAGTTGTAGAAGTAAATGTAAAAAAAAAAGGAGCTATGCGTGCATAGCTCCTTGGAAAGTTATTAAGTGCTGTTGACAACTACTTTTGCTCGGCGACGACCTCAAAAGGAAAGTCAACAATCACATCTCTGTGAAGTCTGATTGTGGCTTCGTACGGGCCTAATCTTTTGATAGATCCGCCCTTGATGTTAATGTATTTTCTGTCGATCTCATGCCCCTCTTTTTCAAGCGCAGCAGCCAAATCAATATTGGTTACAGATCCGAATAGACGATCCTGTGCACCTACCTTGGCGGCTATCTTTATTTCGAGTTCTTTGAGTGATTCGGCAATTTTATTGGCACCTTCAACAATTTGCTTGTCCTTGTGAGCGCGCTGCCTGAGATTCTCTTCCAGTACCTTTTTGGCTGAAGGGGTGGCAAGCACGGCCAGGCCGTTGGGAATCAGGTAATTCCTGCCATATCCATTCTTAACCTTAACGACATCGTCCTTAAAGCCAAGATTCTGTACGTCTTCTTTTAAAATAAGTTCCATTGAATTGTGCTTTTACTTTAATAAATCTCCAACGTACGGCATCAATGCCAAATGACGTGCTCTTTTTATGGCCTGGGCAACTTTACGCTGATATTTAAGCGATGTACCTGTAAGCCTGCGCGGAAGGATCTTGCCTTGCTCGTTAACTAATTTCATCAGGAAATCCGGGTCTTTATAGTCGATATATTTGATACCGGACTTTTTAAACCTGCAGTATTTCTTTTCTTTATTAGTTTCAATATTCAGCGGGGTCAGATATCGGATCTCCCCGTCTTTCTTGCCTTTTGCCTGTTGTTCAATACTAGCCATCTTCCTTATGCTTTAGCTTTGAGTTTTGTTCTTCTTTTTTCAGCCCACTCGATCGCGTACTTATCCAATTTCACGGTAAGAAAACGCATTACACGTTCATCTCTCCTAAACTCCTGCTCATAAGGCCCAATGGCTTCGCCAGGTGAAGTAAATTCAAACAAGTGATAGAATCCACTTTTCTTGTTCTGAATGGGATACGCAAGCTTCTTGAGCCCCCAATTTTCCTTTGAGACCATCTTGGCCCCCTGTTTTTTGAGGATATCCTCAAACTTTTTCACTGTTTCCTCTATCTGCGTATCAGATAGAACGGGATTTAAAATGAAAACAGATTCATAATGATTCATAATAACTTAGATTTTTTAGGAGCGCAAAAGTAATAATATTTAAATCGATTCACAAGAAATTGAAAAATTCTTCGTTATAGGTACTAGAATTGTAATTTTAAACTTAACCTATAACCTTAAATGCGCAATCATCGCCATCCGTACATGATTTGAAGCAATGTTTACAACTTTAGTTGTTGTAAAATCTGTTTTTTCAGTAATTTGTCGATGATTTAACCCCACAAATCAACCATTTATGAAATTAAGAAGTATTGTTGTAGATGATTCTTCTATGCAGCGAATGGCAGTTGCGAAATTAGTGAACAATCATCCCAATCTAGCCCTGGTTGCCGAGTACAGTAATGCTATAGAGGCGAAAAACGGAATTAAAAACAATGAAATTGATTTAATTTTCCTCGACGTTGAAATGCCGATCATCAGCGGCTTCGACCTGCTGGAATCCCTGGAAAACCGCCCTCAAGTCATCCTAATTACCGGTAAACCTGATTACGCCCTGAAGGCGTTCGACTACGACGTTACCGATTACCTGCACAAGCCCATTACCATGGCCCGATTTGACGCTTCCGTTAAGAGAGCGGTAGCCAAGTATGAGCAAATGCACAAGGTAAATGAAGATGAGGAGCATATATTCGTTAAAAGTAATCTCAAAAAGCGCAAAGTGATCCTGAATGACATCAAGTGGATCGAAGCGCTGGGTGATTATATCAAATTGGTTACAGACGAAGCCAATATTGTTATCCTCTCCACTATGAAGGCATTTGAAAAGCAATTGCCGTCAGATAAATTCCTGAGGATCCACAAGTCTTACATTGTGAATCTGGAAAAGATTGAAAAATTCAACAGTAAGAATGTTGAAGTGAGCGGAAGATCTATCCCGTTGAGCAGGAATAAGAAAACAGAATTAGCAGAGGCGTTAAGCAATGTATAGCTAGATGTGATCTACATCATAGATCACGCGCACGCCTTTGAACTGGGCAATAGCATTAAAAGATTTTTCAATTCTTTTAATGCTATTTTTTGTTTTACCCAAGGCCGCATTGCTGGGAATTTTAATCAAGACGTGTTTGATGTACTGGTTGCGTATCCGAGGTACCGGTGGAAATTCAGGTCCCAGGACATAGGGACCACAACTATTCTTTAAATACTTGGCAAACCACTCGGCAGCTTCATTGAGCTTCTGGTATTCTTTGTGTTTAAAACTGAGTCGAATGATCCTGTTGTGAGGCGGATAGTGATACAATCCTCTCTCATAGAGCTGCTCCTGAAACATGGTTTCGTAATCTCCGGTGGTTACCTGTTGCAGGATCTGGTGATATGGATTGTAGGTCTGAATGATCACCTTGCCCCTTTTTTCTGTCCTGCCTGCCCTGCCAGCCACTTGGGTGAGCATTTGGAAACTGCGTTCGTGCGCCCTGAAATCTGGGAAATTGAGCAAGGTATCGGCATTCATGATCCCTACCAGGCTAACATGCCGGAAATCTAAACCCTTGGTCAGCATCTGCGTGCCAACTAAAATGTCTACTTCCCTATCTTCAAATGATTGTATGATCCTGGCATAGGCATTTTTGCCCCTGGTTGTATCAAAGTCCATCCGTCCGATCCTGGCCCCTGGAAAAAGTTCTTTGGCCTCGTCCTCCACCTGTTGAGTGCCAAAACCTTTTGTATCTAGCGTAGCATTACCACATGCTGCACATTCTAATGGCATATCCGTGTGATATCCACAATAATGGCAACGCATTTGGTTGCGATGACGGTGATAAGTCAGGCTTACATCGCAATTAGGACATCCCGGTGCATAACCACAGCTTGTGCACTCCACAATGGGCGCAAAACCACGGCGATTCTGAAACAGGATAACCTGCTCTCCTGCTTTAAGGGACTCGGCAGTCAGTTCAATGAGCCGTTCCGAAAAGTGTCCCTGTAATTTCTTTTGTCGGCTTAACTTTTTCAGATCCACCAATTCAATCTCCGGCATTAACACATGGCCGTATCTGACGTTTAACGATGCATATCCGTATTTGCCGGTCTTGCAGTTGTGATAACTTTCAATGCTGGGAGTGGCCGAACCCAGCAAAACATTGGCCCCGTGGCTGCGCGCCAGCATAATTACCGCATCGCGTGCGTGATAGCGCGGGGCTGGATCGTATTGTTTATATGAAGTTTCGTGTTCCTCATCTACAATAACCAGTCCCAGATTTGAGAAAGGCAGGAATAAGGCAGAGCGCGCCCCGATAATGATCTTCGCCTTCTCCTTAGACTCGAGTACATGATACCAGGTCTCTACACGTTCCTGAAGATTGTAACGCGAATGATAGACCGAGATTTGGGGTCCGAAATAAGACTGCAGACGTTGTATCAATTGAGCGGTTAAGGCGATCTCCGGCAATAAATAAAGCACCTGTTCCTCTCTGGCAAGACACTCTTCGATGAGTTTTACGTAAATTTCCGTCTTACCCGAAGAGGTAACCCCGTGCAATAGGCAAATTTTGTTTTTGCCAAAATGACCTTTAATGTCATCCAGGCTTGTCTGTTGCTCAGTACTTAGTGTGACAGAAGGATTAAGAGGTGCCGTTTCTTCATAATTAATTCGATCCCGGCGCAGGCTGTATTCCTCCAAAATACCCTTGTCCAGCAAACTGCGTATCACAGCCGGCGAAACTCGACTCTCTTTTTGCAATGACTTCATCATCACAGGACCTGATTCACCAGCCTGCAACTGAAAAATTGCGAGCAATGCCTGGATCTGTTTAGGCGCGCGTTGCATGGTTTGCAACAAATCTTCCAGCGCCTGCTCCTCCTCGTACACCTGTGCTAATTTTACATAGCGAACCATTTTGGGCTTGTATTGTTCAACCAATTCCTCCTTTAATACGATGGCTTTTTTTCGCACCAATGCCTGCAATACAGGGAGGACTGTTTTCTTTTCCAGGAGGGAAACTATGTCCGAAACTTTAAGTGCACCGCGATACTGAAGGGCCTCCATAATGGTAAATTCTTCTTCATTCAGGGCAGAATCATCCGTACTGGACTCCCGGTTTTTAAGTATTATCGTTTCACTTTCCAACAGGAGAGCCCCGGGTACGGCGGTTCTGAATACTTCACCCAGTGTGCACATATAGTACTCCGCGATCCACTGCCAGTGCTGCAACTGCAACGGATTTACAACCACTGTCTCATCAAGTATCTGTTCTATTCGCTTGGCCTCATAGGCCACGGGTGGTTCCTGATGTATTTCTACAACCAATGCCGTGTAGATCCTGCTCTTCCCAAAGGGTACGGCAACACGCATACCAGGCTCCAAAACCCGGGATTCTTCTTCAGATATTTGATAGGTAAATAGCCTTTCAAGCGGAATAGGTAGAACTACATTGATAAACATCTCCATTGGGCCGGCGACTAATTATTATAACGGATCCAGGTTTGGGTCCGGTAGAAAAAGGCCAGATAACCTCTTACTTTAAGCCTGTTGGGGTCATCTTCATCCAGCCAGATCCTGCAACGGTAATTCTGTCCGTTCTCAGGGTCCAGTATAGTACCTCCGGCATATTCGTTATCCCCTTTTTTTTGAAGTCCATTAATGATTTGCATCCCAACAATGGGCTGATCCTTCAATTCCCCCTTGCATTTAATACAATGGGCGTCTTCCTTACCCTTTTCGAGAATTCGATCTACCCTGGCGTAGAGCTTTTCTCCTTCCTTATAAACGGAAAGGATAGACTTGGCCTCACCTGTTTTGTCATCAATGGTTTTCCATTTACCAAAGACGGATTGGGCTGAAAGCATTTGCCAGCCCATGCTTAGCAGAATTACAAAGCAAAGCCTAGTCAATTTTACCATTTTTAGTCACGTTCTTATGCAGGTAATTCAAGGTGGCATTCAGTTCAAATCCCAAAAGCAGGATATTGGAATTCAGCCAGATATACACTAAAAATATCAGCAGGCCTCCCAGGGCCCCGTACAGTTCATTGTAGCGGGCAAACTTTTCAACATAAACACCAAATAAATACGAGGTAAGCAGGAATAAGAGCGTAGTCATCAAAGCGCCGTAGGAAAAGAACCTGGTTTGTTTCCCTTCGCTGGTGCCAAAATAATACAGGATGGCCGTACTGAGATAAGACAGAACGGTAAAGAACAAGACTTTCCCGATCCTGGCACCTACGATCTGATTATTCGTAAGATCATAACCCCTGATCTTTGCTGCCCAAACACTGAGAAAGTCAACCATATACAATTCGAAATAAATAAAGGCCACTGCTCCGATGATCAGCAAAATGGAGAGTATAAGTCCTACCATAAATGCATAGGCATATTGTTTGAAAAAGTTTCTGGTCAGTTCTATGTGATAAGAATACTCAAATCCACCGAAGATCGCATTCACCCCGTTGGTCATTAGAAATATAGAGATCAGGAAGGCAGATGACAGAAGTCCACCCCTTTTCTGGTCTTTGATCTGATGATAGATGTCGCCAAAATAATCGCTGGTTGCATCGGGTAAAAATGATTCCAGGAACAGAAGGAATTGTGCATCAAAATTTTCATTGCCTCCACTTACGTAGGGAATGACAAAGGGAATGAGTGTTACAAAAAAGATCAGGAAGGGAAAAAGGGCCAAAAAGAGGCTGAACGCAATGGCGCTTGCCCTTGCTGATAAGGCCCCTTCTACTATGCCGATAATATACATTTCGATCAGATCATAGAGAGACAAACCTTCGAAAGCAGGCAGCTTGATGCGCTTCAACAAACGCACCAGCCAGTTGATCACAGGTATTCTTTCAAGTTTTTCTTCAATCTCTGCCGACATCTACACTGCTTTTAAACTAAGATCTTTATTGTATACGGAATGAGTCAGGGCCCCAGTGGAGATATAATCAACTCCACACTCTGCATATTGCCGGATATTATGCTCATTGATACCCCCTGAGGATTCTGTAAGACACTGTTCCCCTATCAATTCGACGGCTTTCTTCGTATCATCCAGCGAAAAATTATCCAGCAGGATGCGGTATACCCCTTGGTGCCTGAGTATCTGCCTCACTTCATCCAGATTGCGCGCTTCAACAATGATCTTTAAATCTTTTTCCTTTTCCTTCAGATAGGTCTGGGTGGTTTGTATGGCCTTGCTGATACCGCCGGCAAAATCAATATGATTGTCCTTAAGCATGATCATATCGTAGAGTGCGAAGCGATGATTCTCACCGCCTCCTATGGTTACGGCCCATTTTTCGAGCGCCCGTATACCGGGCGTGGTCTTTCTGGTGTCCAAGACCTTGGTACCCGTTCCCTTAAGCAATTGCACATATTCACCGGTCTTGGTAGCTATGGCACTCATCCGCTGCATCGCATTGAGCACTAACCGTTCTCCTTTCAGAATGGCCTGGGTATTTCCCTCCACATAAAAGGCTATATCACCAAAACTTACAGCCTTACCGTCGGGTATCAGCACTTCAACTTTTATAGAAGCATCCAGGTAATTAAATACTTGTTTAGCAAAATCTACACCGGCGATGATCCCGTCATCTTTAACGAGCAGCTGAGCCTTACCCCTGGCATCAGAGGGTATGCAAGCGAGCGAACTATGGTCGCCATCACCTACATCTTCCCTGATGCTATTGGCGATGATCAGGTCGATCTCCTTTTGGAATGCTTCTTTGGAAATCATATCAATTTTTTGAACTGAGCTAAATTAGTAAAAAGTGCTTCCATTCAAGAATCGCTCTTTTCTGAAAATGATAACTTTGATTTATGAAGATCAAATTACTGGCTGTAGGCAAAACAGATTCACAAGAACTGGAAAATCTGATCGCGCAATATGCGAAGAGGGTCAACCGATTTCTCAACTTCGAGCTGGAGGTCATCCCAGACATCAAAAACACCAAGAACATGTCTGAAGGCGAGCAAAAACAAAAAGAAGCACTTGTTATTCAATCCCGCATTGATCCTGCGGACACCCTTGTGCTGTTAGACGAAAACGGCAAGCAGTACACCTCACTCTCCTTTGCAGATTATCTGCAGCAACTGATGAATTCCGGGGTGCGAAACCTGGTCCTGGTCATTGGGGGGCCGTATGGCCTGGATGATTCCCTTAAACAAAAAGCTCAGGGGAGCTGGA
>JBPEXP010000169.1:0-7231 GCA_052031475.1 Flavobacteriaceae bacterium
AGACTACATAGGTGGCACCAGCATGGGGGCCATTGTTGGTGGGCTCTACGCCTCGGGTTACTCGGCCCGCGAACTCGATTCTATATTCAGGCGGGCTAATTTCCAGGAATTGATCCAGGACTACTTCCCCCGAAGCAGTAAGACCTTCTATGAAAAGGCAGACTCGGAACGATATGCGCTTACCCTCCCATTCAATAATTTTAGGATCTCATTTCCAAAAGGTATTTCAAGCGGACAGAATATTTATGACGAATTAGTGAGGCTTATGTACCACGTGAGGGGCGTGGAGGATTTCAACAAGCTGCCCATTCCGTTTTTCTGTGTGGCCACAGACGTGGAGAACGGCAGTGAAGTGGTGTTGAACGAGGGATATCTGCCGCAAGCCGTATTGGCAAGCGGGGCATTTCCTTCCCTCTTTGAACCGGAAGAGGTTGATGACCAGGTACTAATTGACGGGGGAGTTCTAAATAATTACCCTGTTCGCAGGGTCAGGGAAATGGGTGCGGACATCGTCATAGGAGTAGACGTACAACACGGTCTAAGGGATCGTGAGGCCCTGATCTCGGCTTCTGATATATTACTTCAGATCAACAACTACCGTACCGTGGGTGCCATGAAGGAAAAGGCTGGGCTAACTGATATCTATATCAAACCCCAAATGGAAGACTTTACGGTGATCGATTTTGACAGAAGGGATGAGATAATTTCTGTGGGCGAAGAGGCTGCCAGAGAACAGTGGGAGGCTCTTCGCGAGCTTGGTAATCAAGATTCTTCGGGAGCATACCCGGAAATTGACAAAACGCTTCCCGATACACTGCTCATCACCGATCTCATCCTCTCAGGAAATAAAAACTATTCGAGGGGTTATGTGAAAGGTAAATTGAGATTTGACCTGGATGAGAAGATACCCTTTGAAAAATTAAAGCAGGGGGTAGGTAATCTGGCCGCCACCAACAATTTTGTAAGTGTTCGCTACAAGCTGCTTCCTTCCCGACAGGGTGATGCTCTGGAGGTGGTTCTCAGGGAAAGTCCTGATAAAACGCTTCTCAGACTGGGCATTCATTATGACGACCTCTATAAAACAGCTGCCCTTATTAATATCACCAAGAAAAACCTGCTGCTCCAGGACGACGTGGCCTCTTTTGATTTTATCCTCGGGGATAATATCCGCTATAATCTGGAATACTATGTAGACAAGGGAACCTATTGGAGCTATGGCTTTTATTCCAGGCTAAACGAATTCAAAAGGAATGTGGATATCGATGTGATCAGGTCCAATTTCAACGTGCAGGCAGGAAATTCACTCAACGAGATCAACCTGGACGTGGCCGATGTGACCAACCAGATCTATGTTGAGACAGCCTTGAGGGAAGAATTTGCCCTGAGGCTGGGATTGGAACATAAATTCATATCGTACAGCACCCGTACATTCAGCCAGATTGAAGATCCCACCATTCCGGTAAATTCTGACGACGGCGACAAAACATTCTTTGAAAAAAGTCATTACCTGAGCACATACGGCGGACTGGTCCTGGACACCTATGACGACCGCTATTTTCCAACCAGAGGCCTGTACTTTAACGGTGACTTTCACCTGTATCTATTGTCTTCAGACTTTGTGGGCAATTTCAAAGAATACGGCATTGCCAAAGCACGCATGGGCGGTGCATTTCCTATCGCAGAGAATCTCTACTTCAATCTGGAAACAGAAGGTGGCTTTAAGCTGGGTCAGTCTGGCGTAACCACCTTTGATTTTGTACTCGGGGGCTTTGGAAATGACTTTATCAATAATTTCATACCGTTCCTGGGCTATGACTTTCTCAGTTTACCAGGCAACAGCTACGTAAAAGCCTATGGGCGCATCGACTTTGAATTTGCGCCCAATAATCATTTTACCTTCGCTGCCAATATAGCCAATGTAGAGGACGATCTTTTCAGGACAGGAGAATGGTTTACTGGGCCAGATTTTACCGGGTACGCAGTATCATATGGTTGGGAGTCATTTTTAGGTCCGGTTCAGGTAGTCTACTCCTGGACTCCGGAACTGAGACAGGGAAACTTCTTTTTCAGTATCGGATACTGGTTCTGATCCAGGTTCACACAACCGAAGTAACTGGCCTTTAGGCAGCTAAAACGATCGACATGTCCCTTATTTTTCCGATATTTGCAGAGAGAAATTAAAGCGATCAAGATGCTTGTAATTGAGCTTTCCGCCCACTCAAGGGCCATGTGGTAGTAGAATGGAACGGTCCTTCCCGGGGCCCCGTTTATGTTAGTTCATTCATTCTAAATTTCAAAAAATCAAAAAATGTCAACATTAGATAAAACTTCGCTTAAACTACCCAAAGAAAACCCGGAAGCAGAAGACTTTCTGCCCTTATTGGGAACAGATCATGTGGAACTCTATGTAGGTAATGCCAAGCAATCAGCTTATTATTACATGGCAGCATGGGGTTTCCAGCCATTGGCCTATGCAGGATTGGAAACCGGATTAAAAGACAGGGTCTCCTACGTATTACAGCAAGATAAGATACGTTTGGTACTCACCTCGCCGCTCAAACCAGGAGGCGATATCAACCGACATATAGATTCTCATGGAGATGGGGTTAAAGTAGTCGCTCTTTGGGTAGACGACGCCAGCAAGAGCCATCACGAAACAACTAAAAGAGGTGCTAAAAGTTATTTCGAGCCTCGGGAAGTTGAAGATGAGAACGGGCGCGTGGTCCTCTCAGGGATACACACCTACGGGGAAACAGTTCATGTATTTGTTGAGCGCAACCAATATCACGGTCCATTTTTACCCGGTTTTAAAAAGTGGGATCCCTATTTCAGGGCAGAGCCCGTAGGTTTGAAATATATAGACCACATGGTGGGTAACGTGGGCTGGAATGAGATGAATAAATGGTGTGAGTTCTATGCCAAGGTCATGGGTTTTGCGCAATTGATCTCATTTGACGACAAGGATATCTCTACAGAATACACGGCTTTGATGAGCAAGGTGATGAGCAATGGCAATGGCCGTATTAAATTTCCGATCAACGAACCCGCCGAAGGACGAAAGAAATCACAGATTGAGGAATATATAGAGTTCTACAACGGGGCCGGAGTACAGCACATTGCGGTAGCCACCGATAATATCATCGAAACAGTTGGTGCCTTAAAGGAACGGGGGGTAGAATTCTTAACAGTGCCCTCAACTTATTACGAAGACGTACTGGACCGCGTGGGAGAAATAGATGAAGACCTGGCACCTCTGAAGGACTTGGGGATCTTAATAGATCGGGATGACGAGGGCTATTTGCTGCAGATATTTACAAAACCCGTACTGGACAGACCCACTATGTTTATAGAGATCATTCAGAGAAAGGGCGCTAAATCTTTTGGCAAGGGAAATTTTAAAGCCTTATTTGAAGCCATAGAGAGGGAACAGGCTTCACGGGGTACTTTGTAGGACCTTAATCTTAACTTTTAGTCAATTTTACAGCGCTTCCTATAAAGTATTGTTAACAGCTTAGTTAAAGTACGTTAAATACTATCGGCTAAATTGTTTCTTATATTAAATTTACAACATATAAGGGGTGGTTCCCTTATTACTTTAAGTATTGGTTTTTCATAATTTAAAGTTTGGTTGGTTATTTAGGAAAGCCCCGACGTCCCAGTCGGGGCTTTTTTTATACAATACTTTGGAACAAAATTTGTTTATGTAATGGAAGAATACCATTAAGTAATGGTTAACAGCGTGTTAGAAGTCTAATATTTGATATTTTTGAATTGCAAATAGCTATGAGGAGATTGGCTGTCATATTAGTAATGTTATTGGGGGTATTATTAAATGCCCAGGACACGGCTTTGGTCTATTCTGACTCAGCGAAAGTTGAAAAAATAGAAAAAGAAAAGAAGGCAAAGAAGAATATACCGCCTGCATTTAAATCCGGAGAATGGTTAAAGTTCAGGATTCACTACGGTATTCTCAACGCGAGCTTTGCCACTCTTCATCTTACCTCCGATACCATCAATAAAGTTCC
This sequence comes from Flavobacteriaceae bacterium, assembly GCA_052031475.1. Taxonomy (GTDB): domain Bacteria; phylum Bacteroidota; class Bacteroidia; order Flavobacteriales; family Flavobacteriaceae; genus JAHEJJ01. Next base: position 4,026 of record JBPEXP010000169.1, read on the forward strand.
GGTTTATCATGTTGTAGGCCGTGGAAAAACCACGGGCTTTGCCAGTATATTCTTTAAAGTAGATGACCGTTATGAAAGCTACTTTGACAGAAAAGACGGTAAACCATATCGATTTATCAGGAAAATAAGCGAAGGTGGCTATACCAGGGATACCGAGATCAACTTTGATTACTCTAAGGATATGGCCGTCCTTAATGATAAAAAGAATAATAAAAAGTTTAATTTTACGGTTCAGGACAGCATTCAGGACCTTATTTCTGCGTTCTACTTTTTGCGAAATAACTTTGAAGCTGAGGATCTTGTAGAAGGGAAGAGCATTGAATTGGAGATGCTTTTTGACGATGACGGAGTCTTTAAATTTAAGCTCCAATATTTGGGTAAGGAGGTGTTAAAGACCAAGTACGGCAAGGTAGAATGCCTGAAGTTCAGGCCTTTTGTTCAGTCCGGAAGAGTCTTCCAAGAACAGGAAAGCCTTACCTTATGGGTTTCCAACGACCTCAACAAGATACCAATCAGAATCAAAGCCGACCTTGTGGTAGGTTCCATAAAAGCAGATTTAGACGGATATAACGGTCTTAAGAATCAGTTCAAGATTATAATGGACTAGGACCGTAATGAAAGACAAAGAGCGCATTGAGTCTCAAATTTCCAAGCTTCAGGAAAAGTATAAAGATTCAGGCCAGGATATAAGCTCTTACCTGGACGGATTGCTCTACCAACGCTATCTCACTTACTGGGATTACATCCATCTTGACACCCTTTTGAGCCTGCAGGTTCCCCGCACTTATTTTCCGGATGAAGAGATCTTTATCATGTATCACCAGATCACGGAACTCTATTTCAAACTCATCCTCCATGAACAAAAACAGATTGTAGACGATAAATCCGGCAATGTGGATTTTATCACCGAAAAGGTCAACCGGATCAACAATTACTACAAAGCCCTGATATCGTCCTTCAGCATTATGGTACGGGGCATGGAGAAAGACCAGTTCCTCAAATACAGGATGGCCTTATTGCCCTCCAGCGGCTTTCAGTCTGCCCAGTACCGCATGATTGAGATCTATGCCACCCCGTTGGAAAACCTGGTAGACCCGGACCTTCGATCAGATTTCAATGATAAAAATTCCGTGGAAGAGCTCTACGAACAAATCTATTGGAAGAAAGGCGCCACGGATCAACATAGCGGCGAGAAAACGCTGACACTCAAACAATTTGAATATCGTTATACCCCAAGATTCATAAGAATAGCCAAAGCGGTTTTAGGGAAGACCATGTACCATAAATACCTGGAATTATCCGGCACGGATCAGCATACTAAAGCCCTGGCAGATGCGTTTAAAACTATGGATATCAACGCCAATATCAATTGGCCCCTGGTTCACCTGGGGTCGGCGTACAGATATCTCGACAAGGAAAACAGCACCATTGAAGCCACAGGCGGTACCAACTGGAAAGAGTATTTACCACCCAGCTTTCAAAAAGTGGTATTTTTTCCTAAACTTTACACCAAAGAAGAATTAGACAATTGGGGCAAACAGTGGGTGGATAACCTGCTCGACCCTCAAAAAATTAATATGGACTGATGCAAAAAATCTGGGGCACACTTATTGTTTTGCTTATTCTGGCTTCCTGTGCGGAAGAGAAAAAAGAAATCGCCGAGGAAATAACTGAAAAGACTACTCCTGAACCTAAGATTGAAATAAAGGAGTTCGGATTCAATCTCAGTGATTTTAACACCATTAAAGACACCGTAGAATACGGCGACAGTTTTGGGGAGATCATGCAGGAGAATCTGGTCGACTACAATAAGGTACTCAAGATCATCACGGAGTATAAGGAAATTTTTGACGCCCGTAAGATCCAGGTAGGGAAACCCTATTTATTACTCAAATCCAAGGATAGCCTGGAACAGCTTGAGGTCTTTGTTTACCAGAACGACCTGATTAATTACACCGTCGTAGACTTCCGAGATTCAGCAATGGCCTATAAGGCCAGGAAAGACATCAAGTATGTAGAAAGGGAAGCTGCCGGAATTATTGAGACCTCGCTATCTGAAGCCATCCTGGATCAGGGGATCGATTATAACATTACGAATGACCTTTCAGAGATCTACGCCTGGACGATAGACTTCTTTAGATTACAGAAAGGAGACAAATTCAAGGTAATCTATAAGGAGCGCTATATTAATGATACCGTATATGCGGGTGCAGAACCCATTGAAGCTGCAGTATTTGAACACGAGGGGAAACCACTCTATGCTTTCTCCTATGAATCGGATTCTTTAAAAAATGTAATTGATTATTACGACGATCAGGCTAACAACCTCAGGCGAACTTTCCTGCGGGCCCCCGTTAAGTTCAGCAGGATCTCATCGCGCTATAACCTCAAAAGACGTATACGATACTACGGCTATAAGGTAAGACCTCACCGCGGCACGGACTATGCAGCACCCATAGGGACACCTATTATGGCCACGGCTGACGGCATTGTAACTGAATCCACCAGGAGAGGTGGAAATGGTAAATACGTGAAGATCAGGCATAACGGTACCTACAGCACCCAGTACCTTCACATGAGGAAACAAAAAGTTAAACGGGGCGAACATGTAAAACAGGGAGATGTGATTGGATGGGTTGGAATGACCGGAAATACGGGAGGTCCCCACGTCTGTTATAGATTCTGGAAGAACGGCAGACAGGTAGATCCATTAAAGGAAAAACTACCGGCAGCAGACCCCTTGCCCGAACCCCTCAGGCCTGAATTCTATTCCTACATCGGGCCATTGAAGGATCAGCTCGATTGCATCGAGTTTCCGGAGCCTGTCACAGAAGATCTTCTAACGCTTAACTAAAATGCCACTCGAGAACACCAACCCAACCCAGACTGCTGCCTGGAAAAAATTGCAGGAAAATTTTAATAAAACCAAGGGTCTTCACCTTAAAGACCTTTTTAAGCAGGATCCGCAGCGCGCAGAAAAGCTTAGCATAAGCTGGCAGGACTTTCACCTCGATTATTCCAAGAACAGGATCACTGACCAAGGCCTGGCATTGTTAATTCAATTGGCGACTGAAGTAGGATTGCAGGAAGCCATTGGGAAATATTTTGGTGGCGACCCGATCAATCAAACCGAAGGGAGGGCCGTACTGCATACAGCCCTGAGGGCAGATGTAAATGCAGATATCCGTGTAGACGGTGAGAATGTC
>JBPEXP010000017.1:0-6925 GCA_052031475.1 Flavobacteriaceae bacterium
AACACATTTTAGTGGCTAGTAGGTGATGATCTCTATGACACCGTAGGCACCTCTTGGTCCATAGCGCGCCGCATCGGCCCCGAAATAGGTATTGATTTCTTTTACATCATTAGGTGTCACCGTATCCAGGAGTTGGGGAAAGGAAGTTCCCAGCGGATAGCCATTAACCACGTACAGCGGCCTTTTTTCAGAAAGGGACCTGCTTCGGTCATTGAGAACACGCTGAAAAATGGGCTCTCCCGCAATATCCACTACGCCGGGAATCTTGCTGATCCTCTGTAAAAGCGGAAGTACGGTTTTGTTCTTCTCATCCAGCTGTTCTTCTATGCTCTGCTCAGTTTTTTGGAAAGTACTGGAATTGGACTTGCACGCACAAAAGAAATACAGCACCAGGGCGACTAATAAGTATGAAATTCTCATATCTCTTTATAGTATACTAGCAACAATTAAACCAATTTAGTTGAATTGGACTAATTTGTAAAACTGTGTTAATTGTTTTTTGGAATGAACATTTCAATATATATTTGATAATTCACAGGGTTATGGCCAGACAGGAAGAATTTAATCGAAATGAGATCATCTCCAAAGCCATTGATGTTTTTTGGGCTAAGGGGTATAATGGTACTTCTATACAGGATCTGGTAGATGCAACAGGACTAAACCGATCAAGCATATACAATTCCTTTGGCTCTAAACGGAAGCTTTATCGCGCAGCCCTTGAATTATATGAGGGAGAAGCCAATAAGACTTTTCAAAGGCACCTTTTAAGGTCAACAGGGCCGTTAGAAGCTATCAAGAGAATTTTAGAAGGTGCATTGATAACTCCGGCTGAAGGCAACAATAGAAAGGGATGTTTTATTTTGAACTGCAAAACAGAATTAAGCACCAATGACTCTGAACTAAAACATTGGTTGTTTAAGAACCAGGAAAACAGTATCCATTTATTTAAGGATTTGATCATAGAAGGACAAGGCAAGGGCGAAATTAACAACTTAAAAACCGCGGAGGATTATGCCTATTATCTGTTCAATGCATTTCAGGGCTTAAGATTGACCGGTATTTTGACTAAAGATCAAAAGATCATGAGGAATATAATTGACAGCACTATACAGAACTTAAAATAATTTTTTTAACCAAAATTGAAACGATCGTTTCAATATAAATTTTAATACAATGAGTAGATTTAAAGACAAAGTAGTAGTAATATCAGGGGGTAACTCCGGCATCGGATTAGAAACAGTAAAAGCATTTCTGACTGAAGGTGCCAAAGTGGTATTTTCCGGCAGACGTCAAAAGGCATTGAACGAAGTATCTTCTGAGCTATCGGGAGATTTTAAGGCTGTTTTGGCTGATCAGGGCAAACCTCATGACAACAAAAAACTAATTGATGAAGCTGTTTCTACCTATGGTAAGATAGATGTATTATTTGTCAATGCCGGTGTAGCCTATTTTGTACCGGCAGATCAGATTGATGAGGATCATTTTGATTCGCAATTCAATATTAACATGAAAGGACCCGCATTTCTCGTTAAACATGCCATACCCCATTTAAAGGACGGGAGTGCCATCATCTTTAACAGTTCTATTGTACACTTAAAAGGCTTTGAGGCAGCGGCCATTTACAGTGCAACAAAAGGAGCACTAAGAGCCTTCTCCCGCGTACTCACTACAGAACTGGCCCCGCGTAAAATCCGGGTGAATGTGGTAGCACCCGGACCTATTGCCACACCCATCTACGATAAGTTGGGGATGCCTCAGGAGGCTGTTGAGGAAATGGGTCAGGGATTTGCCGCTTCCAATCCATTAAAGAGATTTGGAAATACGGAGGAAATCGCCCAGGCGGTTTTGTTTCTCGCCTCTGAAGAAGCCAGCTATGTAAATGGAATTGAACTTGCCATAGATGGTGGGCTAAGCCAGATCTAAGTCATTACCATTCGTAAAATCAATCCCCCGCCATATGATGCCGGGGGATTTCATTTTTATCGCCTTAAAAGGGACTGGAGAATTGGAAATTGGAGATTAGAGATTGCGTGCCCGCCATAGCCACGCGAAGGCGGGGAAATTGGTGATCGATAAATATTTTAAACTACTTCGAATCAACGAATCAACGAATCAACTCACCTTCGCCAGACTACGGCGGACAGGCAAATCATCAAATCACGAATCCACATATCAAAAAACAACAGCACCTTAAAGGACTTCGCATAAACGCATAAACGCATAAACGAATCAACTTAAACTAGTGGCATCCACAATCGTCATGACCGCAGGGTTTTTCTGTTTTCTTGGCTGTGAGAAATCGCCTGGGGATCAAAAACTTACGGACCAGGTAGAGCACGGCGATCGCCAGGGTAGCATAAACCAGTATTTCCTGCACCGTCTCCATATTAACTGAGAATTTGATAGGTGGTAAGAGCTACAAGATACGCAAAAACGCTCATAAAGACCAATTGCAACAGCGGCCAGCGCCAGCTGTTGGTCTCCTTTTTTACAATGGCCAGGGTGCTCATGCACTGCATGGCAAAAGCGTAAAAAAGCATGAGCGAGATTCCGGATGCCAGGTTGAACAGAGGTTTTTTATTAACTGGATTGATCTCGGCTGCCATCCGGTTTTTAATCGTCTCTTCTTCGTCATTGCCCACACTGTATATGGTTGCCAGAGTACCTACAAAAACCTCCCGGGCCGCAAAGGAAGTAAGTATGGCAATACCAATTTTCCAATCATAACCCAGGGGTTTTACCAGGGGTTCTATGCCTTTGCCGAGAAAACCGATAAAAGAATGCTCTAATTTGTAGCTGGCGATCTCCTGCCCGACAACCGCTTTTTGAAGCGATTCGGTTTTTGATTGAAGTGAATCCTCAATGGCTCCGGGGCTTATGTTGTCCGATGGGACCAGGTCACTGAATTTATTGTTTTGTTTAAATTCATCCAGCTTGTTATTCAAGTACGCATTGCTGTAGGCCGAATAGCCTTCAGATTCAATTCTCGCCGTAACAATTTCCTCGGCATTTTTGAATTCATAGGAAACGCCATTAGAACCGAGGAACCACAGCACAATGGCAATGGCCAGGATAATCTTGCCAGCTCCCACCACAAAACTTTTAGTCTTTTCTACCACTGTATAGGCCACATTGGAGAGCATGGGCCATTTGTAGCCCGGCATTTCGATGACGAAAAATGATCGCCCTTTGATTTTTAGAACCTTGTTGAGCAGCATGGCCGAAAATACAGCTGCTGCAAAGCCTAATATATATAGCAAGAGAAGGGTCAATGCCTGATAGCTGAGACCCAAAAATCGGCCTGGCGGTATTACCAGTGATATGATGATGAGATAGACGGGTAATCGGGCCGAACAGGTAGTAAAGGGGGTAACCAGGATGGTAATCAGCCGTTCCTTCCAGCTTTCTATGTTGCGCGTAGCCATGACAGCCGGAATGGCACAGGCAGTGCCTGAGATCAGGGGCACAACGCTTTTTCCGCTTAGTCCAAATGGCCTCATCAGCCTGTCCATCAGGAATACTACCCGGCTCATGTAGCCCGACTCTTCCAGCAGGGCGATGAAAAGGAATAAAAAGGCGATCTGCGGAATGAAAATCACTATACCGCCGATGCCTGCAAGAATCCCCTCAGCAAGTAAGTTGGTAAAAACCCCCGACGGCAGGTTTTCCTTCAACCATTCACTGGCGTTGGCAAACTGGGCATCGATAAAATCCATGGGGTACTGGCTCCAGTCGAAAATAGCCTGAAATATGAGCAGGAGGATCAGGAAGAAAATAATATATCCGAGGATTTTATGAGTGAGCAATCTGTCCAGACTGGCAGTCAGACCTTTGGCTGCTTTCGGGTCTACGGTATAAGTTTCCTTAAGCACTTCATTTATGAACTGATACCGGTAAATGGTTTCCTTGTGCTGTAATTTTTTCAGTTCTGATTTGCTCTTGGCGGGAAAAAGATTGTGATCTTCAAGCCTGTTTTTTTCAATGGGCATGAAATTCACATCCTGGGTGATCAGCAGCCAGAGTTTATAGAGGTCTTCCCTGGGGAAGGTGCGTTGCAGTCGCTGGAAGTAATCCGGATCTACACGGCTGGCATCTATGACCGGCTTTGTTGACAGCTTCCCATGATCATCAAGAATTTCCTTGAGTGTATCGATACCGGAGTTTTTGCGGGTGCTCACAAGGGCTACCCGGGTATCCAGTTTCTTTTCAAGCTTGCTGATATCCAGGCTGATTCCTTTACGGACCATTCTGTCTGCCATATTGATGACCAGGACAACGGGGATCTTCAGATCTTTGATCTGTGTAAAGAGCAGCAAATTTCGCTTTAAATTCTCCACTTCGGTGATTACCACCGCCACGTCTGGAAAGTCTTTGTTTTTCTTATTGAGCAGCAGTTCTACAACAACACTTTCATCCAGGGAGGTGGTGTTCAGACTGTAGGTGCCAGGCAGATCTAGAATATGAGCTTTCGTTCCACTGGCAAGCGTGCAAAAACCCTCTTTTTTCTCTACGGTAATACCCGGGTAGTTGCCCACTTTTTGTTTCAGGCCGGTAAGCTGATTGAATACGGAAGTCTTTCCGGTATTCGGATTCCCAATTAAAGCTACTTTAATGGTATTGCTCATTCTGAACGGCTGTCTTCTATAACCTCCACTGCTATCCTGCTGGCCATTTCCCTGCGGATGGCAATGTGTGACCCGTTTACGTTGATATAGATCGGGTCTCTGAGAGGAGCGATCTGCACAATTTCCACCAGGTTTCCCGGCAGGCAGCCTAGTTCGAGCAGCTTAACCGGCACGGTATCGGCCTCAAACTCCTTGATGATCCCTTTGGCACCGGGTTGTAATTGTGCGATGGTCTGCTCCAATTTATTTAGAATGATTTTAATTAAGGGCAAATGTAAGTCAAAATGAGTAGCAATATTCATAAAAAAGCCAAAAATACGGAGGAGGTTCTGAAAGTAGTAATCCCTTTAGTTATTTGGCGTATGAGGCCTTGAGGATTTCGAGGTCTTGCATCAGGCGCTCAATGTCTGCAGCACTGGTTCCGTTATACGTTCCCCGGATCCTGCGCTCCTTGTCTACCAGGATGAAGTTTTCTGTATGGATCATGTCAAAGGCTCCGGACCCCTCATAGTCTTTTACGGCCAGATAGGATTTTCGCGCCAGGTCGTAGATCTGTTTTTTATCACCGGTCACCAAGTTCCACTTACTATCAACCACGCCTTTATCGCGAGCGTATTTTTTAAGCTGTGCCACTGTGTCGATCTCAGGGGTCACCGTGTGCGAAAGCAGCAGCACGTCTTTGTCGTCCATTATGCGTTCTTGGATCTCCGCCATATTCTTGGTCATGATAGGGCAGATGGTCAGACAGGTGGTAAAGAAAAAGTCTGCGATGTAGATTTTGTCCTCATAGTCCGCCTGGGTGACGGTCTGGCCATTCTGGTTGATCAGCTTAAAATCGGCAATGGTGTGATATTTCTTTACATAGTGAAGGCTGCTGTCTACCAGTTCGGGATTAAAATCGGCCGGCTGATAGACAGGAAGTTTATCTTTGGGTTTGAGGGCGTTGTAAAACAGGATGAGGATCACTGCCGAGAGGGCCAGCATAACCCATGCGAAACGCTTGTATTTACTAAAAAACCTGCGCATTTTACACTTTACTGCAAAGGTAAGTCAGCCGCTCAAAGTCTACAAAAAAATGAAAATCAGAGGGGTATTAAATCTTTCTTAAAAATCGACAAGCGGTAAAAGCTATCTTTTTTAAAAGCCTGTAAAAGTGTACTTTTGTTCGTTTTCAGCATAAAAGATTTCGATGAGTCCCATACTGATAAAGACCCTCCAGTTTCTATTAAGCCTCTCCCTGCTCATAGTTCTTCACGAGTTGGGTCACTTTATACCTGCCAAATTGTTCAAGACCAGGGTTGAAAAATTCTACCTTTTTTTTGATATTAAGTTCTCGCTCTTTAAGAAGAAGATAGGAGAGACGGTCTACGGCATTGGCTGGCTGCCCCTGGGAGGCTATGTAAAAATAGCCGGGATGATAGACGAGAGCATGGATACGGATCAGATGGCCCAGGAACCTCAGCCCTGGGAATTCCGTACTAAACCGGCCTGGCAAAGATTGATCATCATGGTAGGCGGTGTTACGGTTAATTTCCTCGTCGCTTTCCTGATCTATATTTTCACGTCCTATTATTACGGAGACACAGATATATCCACAGCCAGTATCAAAGACGGCTACTGGGTTACCAATCCGGTACTTACGGATCTAGGGATCCAGACAGGGGATGATATTGTTTCCATAAATGGTGTCAAATACGATAATTATAACGACCTGAGAAAGAATCTGATCACCGCAGACCGCCTTACCCTGGAGAGAGACGGCCGGCAGTTTGAGGTGGACCTTCCGGAAGATTTTCTCGGAAAGCTCAGTACGGGCACCGATCTTTCCTTCTTTGAATTACGGATCCCATTCGTCGTCGGACAGGTGACAGACAGTTCCTTAAATGTGAATGCAGACCTGAAAAAGGGAGACGTGTTTCTTGGCCTCAATGGAAGCAGACTTCCCTACTACGATCAGTACGGACCTTTTCTGGAGGAGTACAAGGGACAGGATATCAGTGCGCAGATCAGCAGGGACGGAGAGGAAAAGAACATCAACCTGCAAGTGGATGAAGAAGGTAGGCTGGGATTGTATATGGGTGGTAGTATTGTTCAGTTTGCCGAGATGGGATACTTTGATATCGTTGAAAAGCGATATGGATTCTTTGAAAGTTTTGGAGTGGGAACCAAAAAGCTGATCAACCAGATAGGCAGTTATTGGCAGCAACTGGAAAAGATATTCACACCAAGTACTGGAGCCTACAAGGGAGTAGGCGGCTTCAAAGCCATCTTTGACATTTTTCCGAGCAGTTGGAGTTGGC
>JBPEXP010000170.1:0-3406 GCA_052031475.1 Flavobacteriaceae bacterium
GGTATGTGCAAAAGTTCAATGAAGGCGATCTTGAGGGCCTCAGGATGTTATTTTCCGTGGATGCTCTGGTTCATGGTGTCTTGGGTTGGGGAAGTTTGGACGAGGTTATGACTATCTGGAAGGAATTAGTACATGCCCTGAATATCAGGTTAAGAGTAGAAGACATAGTCTGCGAGGCAGATAAAGTGGCCGTCAGATATACCGAATTCGGTCATTCGACTGCCCCATTTTTTGATAAACCATGCACCGGTAAGCGATATGAGCTTCTCGCCATGGAATGGTTTATCATCCACAACGGGAAAATACACAAACGATGGGGTACCAGGGATGCTGCTTCTCAGGCCAGACAACTTGGATGGGATATTCCCGCTGAAAAGACAAAGTTACAGCTGGGGAATAAAATAAACTGATGTCTGCACACCTCCAAAACTCGAGAGATAATTCTAAATTCCTTAGGCATTTCAAAAGTCAAATCCAGGATATCTGGCAGTGTTTTTCATATCTTTAATATCATGCTCAACAATCTCGATCAACTTTTCCAAAATCTGTTAAACAGATTTGTGGATCTACTACCCAATATCCTCTTATCCCTTTTGGTGCTGGGCCTGGGATATCTTTTGGCCAGATTCTTCAAATATCTGATCAAGAAGCTGATTCTGAATATCGGCCGAGTGATCAGTAAAAATTATAAGGCGGTCGATCTCAGCAGGGCTGCGGGTTTTATGGGAATTGCATTTTTCTGGCTCATCATTTTTTCATCGGTATTGCTCATCACAGACATCCTGGGACTTACCCTGCTGACCAATTGGTTTGAAGATATCCTCAAGAATATTCCAAATGTTCTGGCCGCTATTCTGATCATTTTTGCGGGGATCATCATAGGAAATTTCATTTCCGGCGCTATTGTCAGTCTTAGCTCCCGGGTAGGTCTTAGTCACGGTAGCACTCTGGGCAGGATCGCCCAGTCACTTATCCTGTTCATGGCCATCGTTATTGCCCTGGACCAGGTAGGGATCGAAGTGAATTTCCTGATCAATATCATCGACATCATCCTGGCGGCCACCCTGTTTGGTGCAGCCCTTGCCTTCGGACTAGGCGCCAAAACATCGGTCAGTAATATTTTAGCCTCCTTCTATGTGCGTAAGAATTATAATATTGGTGATGAGATTCAAATTGGGGATGTGAGGGGCATCATCATAAAAATAGATGCCAGGAGTGTAGTGTTGGAAAATGAAACCGGGCAGGTGAGCATTCCGGCAAAGGAATTTAATGAAACAAAATCCTACCTAATAAATAAAGCCTGATCTATGAACAGCGATCAGATAGTTGTAGATGAATTTATAAACAAACAGCCGTTTTTGGCTGCGAAAGTCCTCGAGGGATTCAACGCGGACGAGACCGCTGAATTTCTGGTAGAACTTCCCCCGGAGCAGAGTTTAAGACTGCTAGAATTAATGACTACTGCCAAGGCTGCCCGTTGTCTGTTATACCTACCCCGCGAATACGCCACAAAACTGTTGGAACAAAGCGAGATCTCCTTCGCAGAAAGCTTGTGCAGGGTGGTTGATCCTACGCTCCTTGAAGACCTGCTGTCCGGTTTGTCTGAGAACAGGGCCGGTTTGCTGCGACAGAAATTACAACAGGCCGCCAATACCGTTGGAGTAATGATGGTACCTGCCATAGTGGCGAATAAGGAAATGACCGTAAAGGATGCCGTTAACATTCTCAAACGAAATAAAGACAATCTGGAGTCCTTTCTCTATGTAGTGAACCTGGATGGTACATTTGAAGGGGCAGTCCGTTTAAAAGAGCTTCTCTGGGCAGACAGGAAGATGACGCTTGAAGAGCTGATCATTAGGCAAATACCGACCTTTTTACCTGAAACTCCTATCAAAGAGGTTATAAGACATCCGGCCTGGTATGAGTATCGCTACATCCCTGTAGTAGACAAATCAGAAAAACTCCTGGGCACCTTGCCCTATCAAACAACAAGGGAACTTAGCGATGACAAAGAACGGTCTTCCTCCGAATCGATTTTTGAGACTGGCAGGGCCCTGGGTGAGCTTTATCTCATCGGTATCACTGGTCTGCTGCAGAGCGTGGGCAAATAATAATTCTGAATTCTATTTTTATGGGAACAAAGTCTGAAAAGATCAGGCGGGCATTACGCACGGAGTACCTGAGCAAACATCCAAAAGAAGCAGCCAGATCCCTGGATTCTGCTGCTATTGGTGATATTCAATCCATCCTTAAGGAATTGCCCACAAGCAGTGCCAGGGCTGTTTTCTTCCAGCTAAATCCAGACACCATAACGGAGCTCCTGACCGAGCTGGACGACCCTTTATTTAAAGAGCTATTCAATCAGGTGAACACCCACCAGGCTGCCAGGCTGCTTTCCAGACTGGATAAAATTACTGCCGCTGAGAAGCTAAACCTCTTGCCGGATTTTGTATCGAGGGAGATCAGGGACTTTTTAAATTATCAGGAGGGTACAGCGGGTTATCTTATGGAAACCAATGTGATCACCTTCTTTGCAGAGAATACGGTAAAGGATGCCTTGCAAAAAATCCGCAAGCTGGGTGATCGGAAAATATTTGTGGTCTATGTCATCAGTGATGAGGGTCAACTGCTGGGAAAGATCCCGGTACAGTTCATCGCTGTATCCGAGCCATCTGTTATTTTAAGCACATTGATGGAAGCCGCACCTTCGGTAAATGCACTGGCCACCCGGGAAGAAGTATTGAACCTGATGGATCGCGGAGATATTCTGCAAATCCCTGTAACAGACATTAATAACAATTTTTTAGGGGTCATCTATAACTCCACCTTGCTTTCAGCCACCCGAAAAGAGATCGCCGAGGATCTGCAGGCCATGTTTGGTGCGGGCAGGGAAGAACAGGCCCTATCTAAAGTCTCCTTTGCCGTAAAAAAAAGACTGCCCTGGCTGCAGGTAAACCTGGCCACCGCCTTTCTGGCCTCCATGGTAGTCGGGTTTTTTGAGGATACGATCGCACAGATCACCATTCTGGCAATTTTTCTGCCTGTAGTAGCTGGTCAGTCCGGGAATACAGGATCCCAGGCCCTGGCGGTAACCATGAGGGGATTGGCGCTCAAGGAGATACGGATCTCCCAATGGTTCAGGGTAGCCCGAAAGGAGATCATGGTAGGATTTGTAAATGGCGTCGCAGTAGCCGTAGTTACCGGAATTATTGTTTATTTCTGGGCCTCCTCTTTCGGTATAGCTGTGGTTATCGGTATATCGATGGTCATATCCATGATCATCGCCGGTTTTTCAGGGGCCGTCATACCCATGGCACTGAAGGCTATGGGACAAGACCCGGCCACCTCCTCCTCCATTGTGCTGACCACGGTGACCGATATTTGCGGCTTCTTGAGTTTCCTGGGA
>JBPEXP010000171.1:0-1829 GCA_052031475.1 Flavobacteriaceae bacterium
CCTGTAAGGCCCCCCACGAGCCCGGGCAGATATTTCTAATTTTTAGTGCTACTTTTATAGGGTATTCAGGAGGCTTCCATGATGCAAAAGGTAAAGATCATTGAGTGTCCGCGCGACGCGATGCAGGGAATAAAAACCTTCATTCCCACTGAGGCTAAAGTTCGATATATTCAGTCTTTGCTCGGATGCGGCTTTGACACATTAGATTTCGGCAGTTTTGTTTCGCCCAAGGCCATCCCTCAAATGGTGGATACAGCCCAGGTTCTGGAGCAACTGGATCTGAGCCGTACTAAAAGCAAACTTCTCGCAATCGTTGCCAATGTCCGGGGGGCCCGGGATGCATCACAATTTGAACAGATTGAATTTCTGGGTTATCCATTCTCCATATCTGAAAATTTCCAGATGCGTAATACGCACAAGACCATTGCACAATCTGTGGAAGTACTCGCCGAGATCCTGGAAATCGCTTCTGCCAGCAATAAATCTGTAGTCACCTACATAAGCATGGGATTTGGCAATCCCTATGGGGACCCCTGGGACGTTGATATCGTTGCCGAATGGACAGAAAAACTCACCGCTATGGGAAGCAGCACCCTTTCCTTGTCTGACACCATAGGTTCTTCTACACCGGAGGTCATTGATTATTTGTTCTCGAACCTGATCCCCGCTTATCCGGAAGTAGAATTTGGTGCTCATCTCCACACTACACCTAGCAGCTGGCATGAAAAAGTAGACGCAGCCTTCCGGGCCGGTTGTCGAAGATTTGATGGCGCCGTACAAGGTTTTGGGGGCTGCCCGATGGCGAAAGATGAATTAACTGGAAATATGCCCACTGAAAAACTACTCTCCTATTGTACGGCGAACAAGGCCGAAACAGGGGTCGATTGGCTGGCTTTTGAGGCAGCATTCAACAAGGCTACGGAATTATTCTCCCTTTATGGGTAAAAGGCAATCCGCCTTGGCGGACTGCCTTTTCAATAGATTTTAGTATCTAAGTGCAATACCGGCATAAATTCCAAAGGGATGGCCGGGACGCAAACCAGCAGGGACTCTTGCCACTGCATAGGTCTCATCAAGCATGTTGATGACATTTAAGGTGAGACCGATATTTTCGTTGTAAAAATATTTACCTGCAAAATCGAGGACAAAATTAGAGGCTACCAGCTCTGAAGGAGGAATAGGTCCACTTCCGGCCATGGTGCGGAATTCACCGTTATAACGCGCATTCAAATTCAGTTCAAAATCACTGTGCTCCAGTCCGAGAGTAGCATTCCATTGATGCTTCGGAATATAAGGTAGCTCGTCACCGGCAGTTACCTCACCCCAAAGATCGTCATCACTTCCAAAGCTGTTCAGGAATTCCGTTTGGGTCAGGGTGTAAGCCATCGTCATGGGCATTCTGAAATTCTTGCTGTTGGGCAGTAAATTATAATTAAGCAGTATCTCTAAACCGGCCACATTAACTTCCCCTGCATTAAATTGATCCAGGGAACCTGTCCCTCCGGTCGCGGCCAGGTCGCTGCCCAAGAGATTGCTGAAGTCGTTGAAGAATCCAATGAGCTCGCCGCTAAATCCTCCATAACTGAAGCGGGAACCCAGCTCGTAATTGATGCTTTCTTCGGGTTGTTGTCCTTCCTGATTGCTTGGAGGAGAGAAACCCTTGTGTACGCCTCCGAACATGGAAATATTGTTGAAGTTGTAGTTAAACCCGATTCCGGGAATAAAAATATCTACCTGATTTTCCCTTTCACTGAGATCCACCCCATTCCTATCCGGATCATTGCTACCGTAATTGATTCTGGACAAGGTCATGTTCTCGTAGCGTATCC
>JBPEXP010000172.1:0-6658 GCA_052031475.1 Flavobacteriaceae bacterium
GTATCCAATCCGCTACCCCCATACTGAGGATCCACCATCATCCCCATAAAACCTAAAGCACCCATTTTTCTAATCAATTCATTTGGGAAGCTTTGTGTTTCATCCCTTTCAATAACTCCAGGCAAAAGTTCTGTATTGGCAAAATCTTTTGCTGCCTGACGGATCATTTTTTGTTCTTCGGTCAGTGTAAAATCCATTCCTCGCTATGTTCTTTAAAATCCCTGCAAATATAATGGCTTAAGGGGGATTTATGAATGACAGCCATCATAAATTCGAGTCAGATTTATCGGAAGTTGTGGTTGTGTTCGAATTTGGATTAAACTACAGGGAAACTCCCTTTATAAGCCCGTCAATATTTTTATATTTGTTTTCTACGAAATACCTAACCAACAACTATTTAATTATGTGGCAACATTAGCTTTACCGTTCAATCTCCTTTACTTCAATAGGTGAAAAAGCAACAATGATCTGTTAATAATTATTTAGTGTATTAAACGAATGAAAGAACTCCTCGAGCAATACGAAAATAAGTCTCCTGAAATAGTATTTAACTGGAAAGACCCTGAAACTGAGGCCGAGGGCTGGACGGTGATCAATTCCCTCAGGGGAGGTGCGGCTGGTGGCGGGACCAGAATGAGGGAAGGCCTCGACATGAATGAAGTGCTTTCGCTTGCCAAAACTATGGAAGTGAAGTTTACCGTATCCGGGCCACCTATCGGAGGCGCCAAATCAGGAATTAACTTTAATCCAAACGATCCCAGAAAAAAAGGCGTTCTCGAGCGTTGGTATAAAGCTGTGGCCCCCCTTTTAAAAACATACTACGGTACGGGTGGCGACCTGAATGTAGACGAAGTTTTGGAAGTGATACCCATAACAGAAGATGTAGGGGTATGGCATCCGCAGGAAGGGGTGTTCAACGGGCATTTTATGCCCACTGAAGCTGACAAGATAAACAGGATCGGTCAATTGCGTATTGGGGTGAAAAAGGTGATTGAAACCCCGCAATATTCGCCGGATCCGGCTAAGAAATACACTGTGGCCGATATGATCACGGGATTTGGAGTGGCGGAAGCCATTCGTCACTACTACGATATCTATGGAGGCACTGTTATAGGGAAAAGGGCCATTGTTCAAGGTTTTGGTAATGTAGGTTCTTCCGCAGCCTTTTACCTTGCCCAGATGGGTGCAAAAATCGTCGGCATCATAGATCGGGTAGGTGGGGTTATCAATGAAGAAGGATTCACCTTTGATGAGATCAAGCATTTTTTCCTGCACAAAAAAGGAAATATGCTTATTGCTGATGCAGATCGGATGATACCTTTTGATGAAATCAACAGGCGTATTTGGGCCTTGGAAGCTGAGATATTCGCACCCTGTGCTGCTTCGAGATTAATAAGCCAGGAACAGATCACCGAATTGATAGACAGCGGTCTGGAGGTTATCTCATGCGGGGCAAATGTGCCTTTCGCAGATAAGGAAATATTCTTTGGCCCTATTATGGAGTTCACCGATGAACGAGTGAGCCTGATCCCGGATTTTATTTCCAATTGTGGAATGGCCAGGGTTTTTGCTTATTTTATGGAAGGAAGAGTATCTATGGAGGATGAAAAAATATTTAGTGACACCTCAGATACGATTAGAAAAGCAATTTTAAATATCTTTAAGCAGAATGTGACGAAAAAAAATCTCAGCAACACCGCATTTGAGATCGCATTAAAACAACTTTTATAAAAATCAACCAGTATGGAAACCATCATTATCATTGTATTCCTAGTGGGCTATCTGGCCATAACCCTCGAGCACAACCTTAAGATCGATAAACTTATCCCGGCATTGGCTATGATGGCCATCCTTTGGGCAATTATCGCTCTTGCTCATATGCCTGTATTTGAGGTGAATGCAGAACTCAAGGAACTTGAACCTTCTCATCTTGAAGAAATGCTGCTGCATCATTTGGGTAAGACAGCCGAGATTCTGGTATTCCTGCTGGGAGCAATGACCATAGTTGAGATTATTGATTACTTTGACGGCTTTGCAACTATTAAAGGCTACATAAAGACCAAGAGCAAAAAGAAATTACTTTGGCTGTTTTCCATTTTGGCCTTCATTTTATCAGCTATCATAGACAACCTTACGGCCACCATCGTTCTGGTGACCATCCTGCAAAAAGTTATTAAGGACAGGGAAACGAGATTGTGGTTTGCCGGCCTCATAGTGATCAACGCCAACGCCGGTGGTGCCTGGTCTCCCATAGGAGATGTAACCACTACCATGCTTTGGATCGCTAACAAGGTTTCGGCCGCAGAACTTGTTATCAATGTGTTGGCACCATCTATAGTATGTATGGTGGTACCCACCATATTGGCGGCAAGATTCAAAGCTTTTCAGGGGGATATTCAGATGGATATTACCAAAATTGAGCCCTCCAAATCAAAATTTGGTGCCACGATGCTCTATTTGGGCCTCGGAGCGATCATATTTGTACCCTTTTTCAAGACCATTACCCACTTGCCTCCTTACGTAGGTATGATGTTATCCTTGGCCATTGTTGCAACTTTTGCAGAGATCTACAGTAATGCAAAATTTAGTATTTCGAGCATCGATGGACAGGAGCATGCGGAACATGCACACCACAGTCCTGTACACAGTGCCTTATCTAAGATAGAACTGCCAAGTATCCTATTCTTTCTCGGTATTTTATTGGCCGTGGCGGCCCTTGAATCTCTCGGATACTTATTCCATTATGCAGAAAGTCTCAATCAGGCGATCCCTAATACGGACATTGTAGTCATGCTGCTGGGTGTAGGTTCGGCTATTATCGACAATGTTCCGCTTGTGGCTGCCAGTATGGGAATGTTCTCCCAGCCTTTAGACAGTCCGCTATGGCATTTTATTGCCTATTCTGCCGGTACCGGCGGAAGTATGCTCATTATTGGTTCGGCAGCGGGAGTTGTAGCCATGGGTATGGAAAAAATAGATTTCTTTTGGTATCTGAGAAAAATCAGCTGGTTGGCAGCCGCCGGTTTTGTTGCCGGAGGTATCGTATTTGTTTTGATGAGGGATTTTCTCTTGTACGCATAATTTTATTGACAAATTGCCGTTATAAAGGCAAATTACAAATTGAGAACATCTATGTTATTGCAAGACCTCGTCGATGAGACCCAGGTGGGAGAAGTGGTCTCGGAGGAAAAAACCCTATCGGTTATTGAATTGATCCTAAGCGGAGGAACAGGAAGTATTGTAATAATCTCTGTACTGTTCGCTATGCTGGCCGTAGCCCTGTATATTTACTTCGAACGTCTCTTGGCTATAAAGGCTGCCTCACAGATCGATAAAAACTTCATGAACCAGATCAGAGATCACGTGATCAGCGGCAAGCTCGATTCTGCTAAGATCCTCTGTGCTCAAACTGACAGCCCGGTGGCGCGACTCACGGAAAAAGGAATTTCCAGGATTGGCAAACCACTTGATGATATCAATACGGCTATTGAGAATGCCGGTACTTTGGAGGTTTATAAATTGGAAAAGAATGTAAACATACTTGCCACAGTGGCAGGTGCGGCACCTATGATAGGCTTCCTTGGAACGGTTATAGGAATGATCATTGCTTTCCACCAGCTGGCCAGCAGCGGAGGACAGGCCGAAATGGGTGCACTCGCTTCCGGTATTTATACAGCAATGACTACTACCGTGGCCGGACTTGTTGTGGGGATCATAGCTTATATGGGTTATAATCACCTGGTTAACCGGACAGACAAGGTGGTGCACAAGATGGAGGCCAATGCCGTAGAGTTTTTGGACTTATTAAACGAACCGGTATCCTAGAATCATGAAATTAAAAGGCCGAAATAAGATCAATCCGGAATTCAGCATGTCCTCAATGACGGACATCGTATTCCTATTGCTGATCTTTTTCATGTTAACTGCCAATGCTCCAAATGCGTTGGATTTACTTTTACCGAAGGCCCGGGGAAAGTCTACGAACACACAGAACGTCTCAGTGACGATCGACAGAAATCTGCAGTATTTTGTAAACAATGAGCGGATTAACGATGAATACATTGAAATTGAATTAAAAAAAGCACTTGAAGGAAAGGAGAACCCTACTATTATCCTGCGTGCCGAAGAGAGCGTTGCGATCAAAGAGGCTGTAAATGTGATGGATATTGCCAACAGAAACAGCTATAAGGTGATCCTGGCCGTGCGACCCAATTAATGTCTTTTCTTAATACGAGACACAAGAAAAAATCCTTTACACTTACAACCATCCTGCTAAGTGTACTCCTCCTGTTGATGTTCTATATAGGACTCACCTACATGGAACCCCCAATTGAAAGTGGAATTACTGTAAATTTTGGTGTGCTTGAATTTGGTATGGGTGAAGATCAGCCTCTAAAAAAGGTCAAGTCTGAACCAGTGCAAAAACCAATCGAGAAAGAAGTTATACCCGTTCCACAAGAAGAAGCTGAAAAATCGACTGAAGAAGTTGAAAAAGCGGCCCAAGAAGAAAGTCCCAGCGAAGAGCTGCTTACCCAGGAAAATGAGGAATCTATAAAGATCAGGCAACAAAAAGAAGCCGAAAGGAAAGCACAGGAGGCAGCACAAAGAGCAAAAGAAGAAGCAGACCGGAAGGAACGTGAACGCCAAGCGGCCGAAGAGCGTATAAGGCAGGAACAAGAAGCAAAGAAAAAAGAGCTGGATGCCCTTATGGGAGGTATTAGCAGTTCGGAAGGTGAAGTTACCGGCGGAGAAGGAGATGATCAGTTGGCAGGAGATAAGGGCCGTGAAGACGGAGATCCTTACGCATCAACCTATTACGGAAGCCCGGGAAGTGGAAGCGGATCAGGTGGTTACGGACTAAGCGGTCGCTCCCTGGTCGGACAAGGAAAGG
Organism: Flavobacteriaceae bacterium; assembly: GCA_052031475.1. GTDB lineage: Bacteria > Bacteroidota > Bacteroidia > Flavobacteriales > Flavobacteriaceae > JAHEJJ01. The sequence goes on from JBPEXP010000172.1 coordinate 4,892, forward strand.
TAGAGCAAAAATGCAATCAGGAAGGAAGGGTTGTAGTTCGAATTGTAGTGGACCAAAATGGAAAAGTGGTTGAGGCAAATCCCGGAGTAAAAGGTACCACCAATAACGACCCTTGTTTATTGGAGCCAGCCAGGCAAACAGCCTTTATGCACCGGTGGAATATGGACGCTAAGGCACCTACTAAGCAAATAGGGTTTGTGGTAGTCAATTTTAAATTGGGAGAGTGACATACGAGGAAACTCTCGAATGGATGTTCGGGCGTTTGCCCATGTACCAGGAGAGGGGAAAAGATGCCTATAGCGCTAAGCTGGATCCCATCAAAAAATTCGCATCTTACTTAGGAGATCCGCAAAAGAGATTTAAGAGTATCCATGTAGGTGGGACCAACGGCAAAGGATCCAGTAGCCATTTGCTGGCCTCCATTCTTCAGGAGGCAGGATACAAGGTTGGACTCTATACCTCTCCCCATCTTAAAGATTTCCGGGAAAGGATCAAGATCAATGGCAAAACTATTGGTAAACAACAGGTCATTGGATTTATTGAAGAGCACCAGGATTATTTGCAACTAAATTCACTTTCCTTCTTTGAGATGACGGTGGGTATGGCTTTCGATTACTTTGCAGAACAGGCTGTGGACATTGCCATCATTGAAGTAGGATTGGGAGGCAGGCTTGATTCTACCAATATCATTACACCAGAAGTTTCATTGATCACCAATATTGGCATGGACCACACGGATCTATTAGGCAATGACCTGGCTTCGATAACCAGGGAAAAGGCCGGAATCATCAAGCCCGGAGTGCCCGTAGTCATCAGTGAATACGAAGAAGAAACGGCTACCATTTTTTCTTCCACTGCAGCTGCAAACGGATCAAGAATAACCTTTGCAGAGAAACTGATAAAAAATATTTACCCCACTGCCTTACTCGGAAATTATCAAATAAAGAATATCAAAGGAGTTTTAGCTACACTTCATAGCTTAAATGGATTTGATGTTGGTGAATCCAATATCAAAATGGGCCTTTTAAAAGTTGTGGAAAATACAGGCTTATTGGGTCGATGGCAGGTATTGGCCCATTCGCCTAAGATAATTTGTGATACGGCTCATAACAGGGAAGGATTAAAAATTGTGTTGGAGCAATTGCTAAAGGAAAAATTTGATCATCTTCATATTGTCTTGGGATTCGTTCAGGATAAACGCTTGGATAGCATCTTGCCATTAATGCCCAAAGAAGCCAAATATTATTTGGCCCGTCCTAATATCAGAAGAGGGTTGGACGTAAATATATTATTTGAGGAAGCGCAAAAATTTCGCCTGAATTGTAAGACTTTTAATTCCATTCCTGCTGCTTTAGAATCGGCCAGGGCAGAGGCAAATCCGGAGGATCTGATTTTCGTAGGTGGGAGTACATTTACCGTGGCTGAGGTTGTTTGATTTTTCGCATTCATTACTTGGGCTAAACAAAAAACTGTTCTATATTTGCACCCTCCTTCGCTATCCCTTGAATAGCTTCGGAGGGCAAGCTTCTCAAGACTAGTATTTTGAGGTCTAAAAATAAGGGCTCTTAGCTCAGCTGGTTCAGAGCACCTGCCTTACAAGCAGGGGGTCACTGGTTCGAATCCAGTAGGGCCCACATCAAGCAGAAAACCCACACCGAAAGGTGTGGGTTTTTATTTCGCGAAGAAAATCAAATTTATTTGGATTTTCTGAGTGGAATTAAAAACTAAGCATCCCCTTCGGGCAAGCTTGTTTTCTACCCCGACGCT
>JBPEXP010000173.1:0-1536 GCA_052031475.1 Flavobacteriaceae bacterium
TTCATCCACATCTCCAGAGGTATGAGTGATGAGTTCCTGAAAGATCTCGAAAAGCTTGTCGAAGGGAGATAAGTTAGGAGCCTCGTATTTAGTGAAAAGAAATCCTCTTCTTGAATTCATAGCCATTGTATAAAAATAATCTATTTGAAGAAACAGGAATTCCTTTTTAAGAAAACTTAAAGTTTTTAGGCCTTGTGCCGCTTTTTAAGTCTATCCTCTACGTCTCTCAGTCTGTAACCCCTGGCTTGTAGCAGAATGAGCAGGTGAAATAGCAGATCGGCGCTTTCGTCTATGAACCTTTCATCGTTATTGTCTTTGGCCTCAATAACTGTCTCAACCGCTTCTTCACCAACCTTCTGTGCAATCTTGTTGATCCCCGCTCTAAAAAGAGAACTTACGTAGCTAGATGCATTCTCGGGTGAATTCTGCCGCTGTTCGATGATATTTTCCAACTTTTTCAGGAAGGCCATCGGTTCATTTTTCTCACCCCAACAGGTATCGCTGCCTTTATGGCAAACGGGCCCTTCCGGTCTTACGCGGACCAAGAGAGTGTCCTGGTCACAATCGATGAGCACATCCTTTACGTCCAAGAAATTTCCGCTTTCTTCGCCTTTGGTCCACAATCTTTGCTTAGATCTGCTGAAAAAAGTCACTCTTCCTGATTTTTCCGTAGCTTCCAGGGCCTCCTTGTTCATAAACCCCAGCATCAGTACATTCCTCGTTTCTGCATCCTGAATGATGGCCGGAGCCAGTCCGCCCTGGTATTTATCAAAATCTACTTTCATGCTAAAACTATTTGGATCTGCCAGCCAGCAGATGATATTATAATCTTACCGGTATATGGTATTTTCTAAGTTCTCTCTTTAAATCTCCTATTTGCATTTCGCCAAAGTGGAAAACACTGGCAGCCAGTGCCGCATCGGCCCTTCCCTCATTGAATGTATCAACAAAATGCTTCATATTGCCGGCTCCTCCGGAGGCAATTATGGGAATATTGCGCTCTGTGGAAAGACGTGCCAAGGCCTGATTGGCAAATCCGTTTTTGGTGCCATCGTGATCCATGGAGGTAAAAAGGATCTCGCCGGCTCCACGTGATTCCACCTCAGCGGCCCATTCAAATAAATCCAAATCTGTTGGAACCTTGCCGCCAACCAGATGCACTTTCCACTGACCGTGGATCTGTTTGGCATCGATGGCCACCACAATGCATTGAGAACCAAACTTTGCAACCAGTTGATTGATCAGATTCGGTTCCCTGACCGCCGCTGAGTTTATGGAAACTTTATCAGCACCATTGTGAAGCAAGACATCTACGTCTTCTACCGATGAGATGCCTCCACCAACAGTAAACGGAATATTTACCTTCTCCGCCACCCTTCTCACCAGTGCCGCGAGGGTCTTTCTCCTTTCTTCGGTAGCGGATATATCAAGGAAGACCAATTCGTCTGCACCCTCATCGGCATAAACGGATGCGAGTTCAACGGGATCACCTGCGTCTCGCAGGTCGACAAAATTAACGCCCTTGACAGTCCTGCC
>JBPEXP010000174.1:0-4248 GCA_052031475.1 Flavobacteriaceae bacterium
CGGTAGATTTCAGTGATCGTATTTCATTTACCCAGCAGCTGCTTATTTCGAGAAAATTCAATGAGAAGCTATCCCTGCAGTTAATGCCCACTTATTTTTATGAAGCCTATGTAGACTATGCACCTCAGAACAACGATCAAATTGCGCTGGGAATTGGTGGCAGATACAAGTTAGGCAAGCGCTGGAGTATCAACTTGGATTATGGAATACACCTGAACCGGGCTTCGGGCTCACCCTTTGTCAATCCGCTGTCCATTGGAGTGGATATTGAGACAGGGGGTCATGTATTTCAATTGCATTTTACCAATGCCCAGCCCACTTTTGAGAGTGGCTTCCTGGGTAATGCCAACGGAGACTGGAGTGAGGGAGATATTTACTTTGGCTTTAACCTGAGCCGGGTCTTTAATTTTTAATCATTCTCCCACTCTGTATGGTAAATGCCTTCCCGGTCTGTTCGTTCATAGGTATGTGAACCGAAAAAGTCGCGCTGAGCTTGTATGAGGTTAAGGGGCAAGCGTCCGGTGGTAAAGGCGTCAAAGTAAGTAAGACTATTGCTTAGTCCCGGTAGGGGAATGCCGTTCTTAGCTGCGTATGCGACCAGTTTTCTGGCCGAACCAACCGTAGACTGGATCTTCTTGACAAAACCCGGTGCCATCAGCAAATTATCCAGGTCTTTATCGGCAGAATAGGCCTGGTTAATATCTTCAAGCAACGCTGCCCTGATAATACATCCTGCACGCCAAATTTTTGCGATAACGCCCAAATCCAGTTCGTATCCGTATTCACGTGAAGCTTCGGCCAATTGATGCATTCCCTGGGCATAGGTGATGATAAAAGAAAAGTAGAGCGCTTCCTCTGCCAGTTTAGCGAGTTCTTCTTTGTCCATCTGCTGGGGCTGCTTTGTTCCGTATACTTCCTCGGCTTCCAACCGGTCTTTTTTCAGGGCTGATATCTCCCGCATGCTCACGGCGATATCTATAGAGGGAATGGGTATCCCCAGGTCCATCGCATTCTGGGAGGTCCATTTACCGGTGCCTTTCTGTTTGGCCCTATCCAGGATTTTATCAACCAGAAACCCTGATCCATTCTCATCTGGTCTTTTGAGTATCTTAGAAGATATCTCTACAAGGAAAGATTGTAGTCGGCCTTCATTCCACTGCTCATAAAGCTCGTGCAATTCGCTATTGTCAAAACCACCTGCTCTTTTGAGCAGATCATAAATCTCGGAAGTGAGTTGCATCAGTCCATATTCGATGCCATTGTGTACCATTTTGACATAATTACCTGCTGATTTAGGCCCCAGATAGGCCACACAAGGCTCGGCTTCATATTTGGCGGCTACTGCCTCAAAAATGGGTTGGACTTCCTTATATGCAGGTTTAGAGCCGCCAGGCATGATGCTTGGGCCCAAGCGGGCACCCTTGGCACCACCCGAAACTCCTGCTCCAAAGAAATGTATTTCCTTTTCCTTCAAATACGCTTCCCTGCGATCTGTGTCCGTAAAAAAGGAATTTCCGCCGTCAATGAGAATATCCCCTTTGTCAATATGGGGAAGCAGGCTATCAATCACCTTATCCACAATAGGTCCGGCCGGTACCAGGAGCATGATCTTTCTGGGAGTGGAAAGTGCAGCGGTAAATTCTTCTATATCAGAGGTCGCATTTACCCTTGATGCATCTCCTCCCTCCTCCAGCAAGGCTTCTACCTGCTTTTCATCCAGGTCATAACCGAAGGCGGTAAAACCATTATCGGCCACATTCAGAATAAAATTTCGGCCCATTACACCCAGGCCTACGAGTCCGAAGTCGTATTTGGTATTCGTCATAGGTTGGTATTTATTGCTCTAGAGAGATAAGCTGTGGCGCTTCTCGGAGTATTGTTAAAATAATTCTATATTCGTTCAGGGGATCAATCAAATGTAAGTCAAAAATTCTGAACGAATTTTAGTGAAGCAAGAGCTGCTTTTAAACCGGGCTTGCGGATTCCAAAAATTTTGATAGATGAAAAAAACAGAGCCGCAAATGCTCATCATTTTCGGGGCCTCGGGCGATTTAACTGCGCGTAAGCTCATACCTGCCCTTTTTGATCTGTACCGCGGCGATCATCTGCCCGAGAATTTTGCGATACTCGGTACCAGCAGGAGCGATATGAGCGACGAAGAATTCCGCAATAAGGTGGTTATGGAAAGCCGCTATTTAAGGAAGGGCGATGAGGTCTCAAAGGAACGCCTGAATAAATTTGCCAGTTTGCTGTATTACCAGGATATCGGTGGGGATTACAGTTCTGATTACAAAGGATTAAAAGACCGGATCTCAGAGCTTGACAAATCCCTGGAAACAGGAGGGAATTTTATTTTCTACCTCAGTACACCACCAAATATATATGAGGTAATCTCCGAGAATTTGTCGAAACAATCGCTGGCTGATGACTCTGAAGGCTGGCGCAGACTCATTGTAGAGAAACCCTTTGGATACGATTTGAAATCGGCCAGGGATCTCAATCAAGGCCTCCAGAAATATTTTAAGGAATCTCAGATCTTCAGGATCGATCACTACCTGGGCAAGGAAACTGTTCAGAATCTGCTGGTTACCCGGTTTGCAAACAGCATTTTTGAACCGCTCTGGAACCGCAACTATGTGCATCATGTGGAAATTACCAATGCAGAGAGCGTTGGTGTGGAGAAAAGGGGCGGCTACTATGACAAGTCAGGTGCACTCAGAGATATGTTCCAAAACCACTTATTGCAGATTGTTTCTTTGGTGGTTATGGAGCCTCCCATAAGCGATCACCCCGAAGAGATCCGCAACGAGAAGGTTAAAGCCTTAAAATCGCTCAGGATCATGAGGGATGAGGAAACCCTTTTCAAGAATACGATCAGGGCCCAGTATGTTGCTTCGGACATCAACGGAGTGAAGATGAAGGGATACCGGGAGGAGGAAGGGGTAGACCCAGAGTCGACTACCGAGACCTACGCAGCCATCAAGTTTTATGTAGACAACTGGCGCTGGAAAGATGTCCCTTTTTATGTCCGCACAGCAAAGAGAATGCCTACCAAGGTAACCGAGGTTGTCATTCATTTCAAAGGCACCCACCACCATATTTTTACCAATGCCGGACTCAGCGAAAAAGACAATAAACTCATTATCAGGATTCAGCCCGATGAAGGCATCCTTCTGAAGTTTGGGGTAAAAGTACCAGGCCAGGGATTTAAAGTAGAGCGGGCCAATTTGGATTTTTATTATTCGAGCCTGGTGGAAACCAATGTGATGACAGCCTACGAGAGGTTGTTGCTGGATGCCATGCAGGGCGATGCAACCCTGTATGCCCGGGCCGACGAGGTAGAGGCAGCGTGGGAATTTGTAGATCCCATTCTCAATTATTGGCAGAACGGTAAGGAGGTACGTACCTATGGATATTCGGCCGGTGTCTGGGGGCCACTGAATTCGGGAGACCTGTTTGAGGGTGCTTACTCCTGGAGAAACCCCGGTGAAAACCTGGCCGATGACCCCGGGTTCTGTGTTATTTGCTAGATAAGCTATGGAGATCAGAATATTTGAGAGTAAGGAAGCAGTAGCAGAAAATTTTTGCACTTTTTTACACAACTTAATCAAGAAGAACGGAGCAGTCCATATTGCCCTTTCGGGCGGCAGCACGCCCAAAATTGTTTTTAATGAATTGGCCTCTGAATACAGAGACCTTATTCCCTGGGCTGATGTCCACTTGTACTGGGGCGATGAACGCTGTGTACCGCCTACTGATGCCGAAAGCAATTACAGGATGACCAAGGAACACCTCCTGGATGCCATAGAGATCCCGGAGGCTAACGTCCATCGAATCAAAGGGGAGGAGGAGCCGGAAGAAGAAGCCCGGCGATATGCCTCAGTGCTTCGTCAGAACGTACCGTTACATGGGGATCTTCCTCAATTTGATCTCGTTATCTTGGGTATGGGCGATGACGGCCATACGGCCTCTGTATTTCCCCACCAGATCGAATTGTGGGATTCACCTAATCTCTGTGAAGTAGCGGTTCATCCGGATAGCGGGCAAAAGAGGATTACATTAACCGGCGGCGTCATTAACCAGGCGGGGCATGTGGCCTTTTTGGTCACCGGTTCCAATAAATCTGAACGGTTGAGGGAAATACTTGACAAGGAAGGCAATTACCACCAATATCCCGCCTCTTTGGTGGCTCCTGATTCGGGTGAATTATTGTGGTTTCTCGATAAGGCCGCGGCTGCAGAAATATCC
>JBPEXP010000175.1:0-3006 GCA_052031475.1 Flavobacteriaceae bacterium
CCAAAGATCAGTTTATGAACCTTAAACTCATCGATATACAAAGACCTGAATTGCAGGTTTATGTCAAATTTATCCAGCAATTCACTTCCACTGTAATCGCTAATTTCTTCTACACGGTTAAAAGAGACCCCGCCCAAATGCAGGGAAATGGGAAAAAATTTGTAATCCAGGGTATCTATAACCAGGCTGTATCTGCCATTGGTGCGCTTTGTTACCCTCTCCGACAGTTGATTCTTGATATATTCCGGTCCTGCTAACTTTAGAAAAAGGAGCATTCCCAGGAATAAAATAACAAGACCGGCCAGCGTAAAGCCCAGTATTTTGGTAGTTCGTCTTGTGATTTTTTTCAAGGGTCAGCGTGCTATTAACGACCCAAAAGATAAATCAAAACCAGTTAATTCTGCAATTTCCCGAAAACTCCTCAACTACAATGTTTTTTGCACTGCAGGTATCCGGATAAAAAAAAGTACTGCGGCGTGCCACAGTACTCTTCATTTCATCATCCGGCAATTGTGAATAAGATCAGTCGCTCTCGATAAATTCTTCAAAAGACTTCAGGTCTGCATCGGCAGGTCCTCCCATTTTCTTCTTTAGTTTCTCAAATTGCACCTTGGCAGAATTGAATTGTTCGGTGATTATGGCCAAATTTTCCATGTCCGCGGCAGATGGCTTATCATAGCTGGCGGCTACCTTGCTGTACAGCTTAGCCATTTTTTCCCGTAATTGAGGATCGGCAGTGCCTACATAATTATCACCGGTAGTGATCACCAACGTTTCCTTGAGCTCCTGAAGTTTTTTCTCGTTTTTCGAGTTGCCTGAATTTTTGGCCTCTTCTATGAACAGGTCAACTTCGTAAACCAAGAAGGCCAATTCCTGGGTCATATCATAGAGTTTGGCCGTTGTACTGTTTTTCAGCTCACGGTCTGCTTCAGACACTGGAGAATCAGGGTCGTATACGAGTTCAAATTCGTGTTCGTAGACCTCTTTTCCTTTTGTGAGAACGGCCTTATAGGTCCCTGCAGCCACCCTGGGGGAAGTAAAACCACCAAAAGTAAAAGTCTTTCCTTTGGCTACCTTGGGTTGTTTCCTGGTGAAATTCCAGTTAACGATGTTAATTCCTTTTACCTTACCCGGCCCAAGCTGCGTGATCAAATTTCCTTCCATATCCTGAATCTCAAGCGTCATCTTGCCAAATGTATGCCGCTTGCTAAGCAGATATTTCAATTGTAAATCTTTGGTCTTGCTCGGTCCTTTAAACTCGGTCTGATTGCCAAAACCTCCTGAAAAAGTGGTTGTTTCATCTATGACGGTGGGACTGTTCTCAAAGAAATGCACTTTTTTACTGAGTAATTCTTCATCAATGAGACGCAGCGGGCTTATATCGTCAATGATAATCACCCCTCGTCCATGTGTCCCCATCACCAGGTCATTGGTCTGCTTTTGAAGTTCCAGATGGTGAATAGCCACGGCAGGCATGTTCTTGGTAAACTTACTCCAGCTTTTGCCACCGTCCAGGGTGATATAGAGTCCAAACTCCGTTCCCAGGAAGAGCAGATCCGGATTTACGAAATCTTCCTGGATGCTTCGGGCAAAACCGTGTATTTCATCGGTGGCGATATTGGTCCAGCTGGCGCCATAGTCGTCTGTCTTGTACACATAGGTATTCATATCTCCACGGGTATGACCATCAAAAACTGCATAAGCCGTTGCTTTATCCAGCGAGCTTGCTTCTATGTGATAGCACCAGGTGTTAGCCGGAAGTCCGGGTATATTGGCCACTGTATTAGTCCAGGTTTTACCGCCATCACGTGTTATCTGCACATTACCGTCATCTGTCCCCACCCAGATGATGTTCTGGTCCAGGGGAGATTCCATGATCGTAAAGATGGTGGTGTGGTTTTCTGCTCCGGAATTATCCTGCGAAAGTCCTCCTGAATCTACCTGATTCTGCTTGGCCGGATCGTTGGTTGTCAGGTCCGGGGAAATCACTTGCCAGGTATCACCCATGTCTTCGGACTTGTGCAGATATTGACTGCCCATATAAAATCTATCAGGCTGATTACTGCTGATTGCCATGGGAGCATTCCAGTTGAACCGCAATTTATCAATACCCTCAGAAGGCTGTGGTTCAATGGTCTTTACAAAGTTGTTTTCAGTATCTATGCGCCAAACGTTATCGGCCCCCTGCATTTCTGAGTAAACTATTGGTTTTGTAGGATGTTTCAGAACCCTGAATCCATCACCGTATCCCACAGATCGCCAATCACCGGGCTCTACCCCGCCCGGGGAAGAAGAGGGTCCATACCATGAACCATTATCCTGCAGACCGCCGTAGACATTATATGGTTCTGCATCATCTACACTGATATGATAGAATTGAGAGAGTGGCAGGTCGTCAACAAAATCCATGGTGGTACCACCGTCATGTGTTCTGTAAACACCGCCATCTGTGCCTACATAAAAGATGTCCGAATCGGTAATGCTGTAAGCAAAGTCATGGATATCCGGATGCATGGCCCCAAGATTTTTAAAAGTCTTGCCTCCGTCCTTGGAGATGGAACCCGAGTAGCCGGCTTTCAAGACCACATCTTCATTGCGCGGGTCCACCACCAATCTTGAAAAATAGAAGGGCCTGATCACAATTTCAAAATCGTTGTTTACCTGCTCCCAGTTCTCACCTGCATCGTTGCTGCGATATAATCCTTTGCGTTTATCCTCTTCTGCTTCAATTACGGTGTACAGAACCTGGGGATTAGAAGGAGCGATGGCTATAGCCAATCTTCCCAAGTCTCCCTGGGGAAAGCCATTGTGGATTTTATTCCAGCTCTTACCTCCATCTGCAGATTTGTAGAGAGCGCTGTTCTCACCGCCTGATTCAAAGGACCAGGCTGTTCTTCTGAATTCCCACATGCTGGCATAGAGCACATCTGGATTATTGGGATCCATGGCCAGATCAGCACAGCCGGTTTTGGGATTAATGTAGAGCAGCTTCTCCCAGCTTTCACC
>JBPEXP010000176.1:0-11395 GCA_052031475.1 Flavobacteriaceae bacterium
GCTTACCCGAAAACTCACATTAGGAGTGAAGCCCAGACTCACACTCTCCACCTTCTCAATTTGGAGCTGGTTATTCAGGCGGTAGTAGGCATTGAGAATATTTTCACGATCCAACAGGTTGAGGAAAGAGAGTCCGGCTGAGGCCTTCACACGGCTGCTCAGGTCAAAACTGTACAGCGCTGAAGCATCGGCGCGGATATAATCCGGCAGCCGGCTGCTGTTTGGCGACTGATAAACAATGGTGGCCGGGAGTGTACTGAAGTCCAGGCCGTCCGTGCCCGGCAGTGGTTCGGTAAATGGTTTGCCCGTCCGGTAATTGATCCCGATACCCAATTTAAAATTGTTATAGGTATAGGTACTCGCAAATGTTACGGTATGTCTGATGTCCAGGTTATTTGGGAACTTTGAAGGCGTTATGTCCTCAAAGGTGTAGTTGTTCACATTGTATGCATAGCTCAACCAGGTGCTGAATTTGTTATTCTTATGGTTGATCAGGAATTCCAGTCCTTTTACATCATATCTGCCTATCTCCCCATTGAACTGATTCTGGTTCTGAAATCCCTGGGTAGATGTACTGATGCCGTCCACCCGCTTGTAGAAACCCTCAAGGCTTAAGAACCAGTTGCTCTTGTCATAGTTAAACCCCACCGATCCCTGTTTGCTTTTCACAATGGGCAGCACAGACTCATCTGAAAGGATCCAGCGCCTTTTTTCAATTCCCAGGAAATTCTGTTCAAGGTCTATGATCTGGTGTGTCACCTGGTTTTTAAACTCGCCGAGGACCTCCAATGTCCAGTGAGGAGCAAATAAATAGCTGAAATTCAACCTGGGTTCAATGATAATTTCACTAAAAGTGCCCAGGTTCTCTATATAATTAAATCGACCTCCTATACGCGCCCTCAGGCGCTCTTCAGGGGAAATATAGCCGAGTTCGGAAAAAGCAGCATGCATCCTGATAACACCCTTGATATTGCTTACAAAGGGGGGTTGGGTTACTTCGGTAAAATTGGTAATACCCACTTCGCTGTACTGATAGCCATTATTCCAATTCAGCTGCCTGTTAAGGAGATAATCGCCCGCCACTTTTACCGATCTCTCATCCACCTCATTTCGCTGCAAGAGTTCCTGTTGTCCAAAAGCTGTGACATTCCTTGAATTAAGCTCGTACAAGGTATAATAGGCATTGGCCTTGGTACTGAATTTATCGCTCCACTGTGCCTCCCATTTGGCGCCTACCGAAAGATTGGCCTGGTCTAAGGAGCTCTCGTTGGTTCGGGCGTCATCCTGGTTGGTCTCGGTATAGTCCAGACGGTTGTTGATATTGATAAAATTAAATCGCAGCTTATGGTCCTCATTCAGGTCGTAGAGGACTTTACCTGAAAAATCGTAGAAATAAAAATTTTCGTCCTGCACGATCCTCGCATCTTCATTATTGCTGTTGCTCACCTTAATTTGCGTATCCTGGAAAGCGCGGTCCGAAAATTCATTGTAGGTAGGTGTATTGAGAAAATCTGTGGTAGATCTGCGTCCGGAGAACTGTATCGCCAGTTTATCACTGAGGGGTAATTGGCCATAGGCATCTGCGCTGATGAGGTTAAAGCCGGCACCCCCATTGAATTGCGGATCGATCTCGTCATTGGTCCGCATAATGATCACACCACTGACCCCGTCTCCATATTGGGCACTGGTTCCGTTTTTTATAATGGACACATGATCGGTGAGATAGGGATTAAAGGCAGAAATAAGCCCGAAGAAATGACCGGATTGATACATTTTAATATCGTCCCACAGGATCAGGTTCTGGTCATTGGTGCCCCCCCGGATGTTGATATCAGAAACGGTTTCGTCTATACTTTTTATTCCGGGCAACGCCTGAACGGTCTGCAGCACATCGGGTTCAATGAGGCCGGGGAGTATACCAAATTCCGAGGAATTGATCTCGATGCTCCCGTCATTTTCCTTGGTAATACCGGAGGTTAAGAAGCGATAGATGACCACTTCTTCCAGTTGCTGGTAATTCAGGGCCAGGAGCAGGGGTTTGCAAGGCTCGGATTTTACGAGTTCTTCTGCCGTTATATAGCGTGTTTTATAGCCGATGTGCCGAATGCGGACCACGGCTTTTCTCGGGATCTGATTAAAGTTAAACTCGCCGTTTAGGTTAGTTACCGTGGCCAGGCTGCTTCCCAATACTTCAATGGATGCACCACCCAACTTGTTCTGACCGAAATTGTCCAGAACCCGGGCACAAATATCCACCGTAACACTTTTTGAAAGGGTATAGTAACGATCACTGAGCTTTTTAATGATCAGCTGGGTCTGATCTTCAATGTCCTGCAGTATATTTTCAAGATCTGTATCCTGCGAAACACGGACCTCCAGGCTTTGCAGGTCCTCGTCCAGGTAGGAGAACTTTACATTGAAGCGATTTTCGAGTTCACCGATATAGGTAATAATGTTGACCGGGCGATCTTCTGCCACCACCTGACCCCTACATACGAAAAAGGTTGAGATTAGGAAAAACGATAAAACGGCAACACTTTTACGGTGTATCTTCGGCATAAAACAGCACTTTGTTCCCCTCCTTACTGTATTTTATCTGATAAGGGGCACTAATACTTTCTAACGCCAAATTTATGTTTGTGTTGCTAAAAGTACCTGTAAATAATTGCAGTGTATCTATATCCCTGGTAGTGACTTCCAGATCGTACTGCCTTTCCAGTTCTTTAAGGACGAATTTTAATGGAATGCTCTTAAATGAGCTTTCATCATTCATCCATGATGGCTGTACGCTTTCAGGCACCTGAGATTCGATGACCTGGCCGTTGTAGGCGATAAATGAGCTGCCGGCAGGTAAACTGGTTACGGCACCTCTAAACTGAACGCTAACAAGGCCTTCGTAACAGGTAACTTCAAAGAATCCTTCTCTTTGTTCTACGTTAAATTGTGTGCCTAGTACGGAAACCAGGCCATTTTCTGTACTGACGGTGAATTTCTTACCCTTGGCTACCTTGAAAAAGGCCTCACCTGCCAGTTCTATATTCCGTTGCTGATCCCACTTTTTCTTACTATATGTGATCTCTGAACCGGCATTGAGGATAACCTCTGAAGCATCCGGCAAGATAACGGTTTCACGTTGGGCGTATTGAGTAGATATTGTTTCGTCTAAAGAATTAATATAGAAGTAAGAGATAAACACCAATACGGCTACAGCAGCTGCTATGCGCATCAGTTTCTGAACAGGACGCATAACTACCACCTTGGTGCCGCGATGATCTCTCTTCTCACGGAAATCTTCCCAGGCCTTATCAACGTTGAACTCAGGCCCTTCCAGATCTTTGGAGGCACTGAGGATCCTCATGTAAGAGGCGTACTCCTCAGAGTTCTTAAACTCCTGAAGCTCCTCCTGCGTGAGGTCGTTGTTAAGCCATTTTGCTAAATAATTCTCTTGCATGATTTCCAGCTTTCTATGGGTATAACAATTTAATTACAAAAAACCCTACTCAATAATTTAAAATTGAAAGTGAAAAATTGAAAATGGAAAATTATAGATTATACCTAAATACATCATACAGGCTCTCGTTTGGCCGATCAATCTCTAATTTTCAACTTTCAACTTTCAATTCTCAACTAACTTAAATTCCCTCTATCTGCTCCCTCAGCGCCTTCAGTGCCAGGTGCATCCTCTTTTCTATGGCCTTCACGCTTACGCCCTCCATTTCGGCTATTTCGGCATATTTTTTACCGTCAATCCTGTTGAGCAGGAAGGTGGTTCGCTGGTTTTCGGGTAAGCTGTCCAAAGCCCGCTCCAGTTTTTCCTTGTATTGCTGCTCTTCCATCAGGAATTCCGGCGACTCATGCGAGGTATTGCTCTGCCTACCAGCGTACTTCAACCGGACTTTCTCGGCTTTTATAACATTTAAATAGAGGTTGTTGGCTACTGTGTAGACGTAGGATTTAGCTTTTTCAGGACTGACTTTGGAACAGTTCTCCCACAGTTTTACAAAAGCCTCCTGGACTGCATCATAGGCCTTTTCCTGGTTGCCGAATTTGTAATATATATAGTTGTAAACCGTTTTAGAATGGGTACGGAAGAGGGTGCTGAACACCTCTTCTTCACAGACATTATCCATATTTGATCTGTTCAGGTCCTCAGTTTCGCTCAAAGATATCTGAAAAAAAATTAAAAAACAGAGTAGGGTATTTTAAAAGATAATTGTTTATGAGGTGTACGAACAACAATAATTCCAAATCGTTATGAAAAAGTTTTTTAAGTATCACGTGTATAGCACGCTACTTATCTTGGCACTTACTTTTACTTCCTGTCAGGAAGAAATTGAACCTCTATCGCAGCCCGATGAGGCCGAAACCTTTATGGCCACCTCATCTACTGCTAAACTCATTGAAAATGCCACATCAAGAGATGGTTCCTTCGACAATATTGTGGACGGCGCAAGCTGTTTTGACATTCGTTTTCCTTACTCGGTAAGGGTTAACGGTGTTGATTTGACCATTGAGTCAGAAGAAGGACTTCAACTGATCGAGGATATCTTTGATGAGATCCAGGACGACGAAAACCTGTTGGAAATCATTTTCCCGGTGACCGTCAATCTGCCCAATTACACCGAGCTCATTATCAACAACCTGGAAGAGCTCCGCGCATTGGCTGAAGAATGTATAGAAGGTGGTGATGATGAAGATATCGAATGTATCGATTTTAAATATCCCATCACATTATACACATTCGATATCAACGAGGTACAGACTGGTAATGTAGTAGTTGAAAGCGATGAAGACTTAAGGAAATTTTTCGCCGGTTTAGGAGAAAATGACCTGGTTAGCATTGATTTTCCTGTTACCCTCATCAATTATGACGGAACAGAGATCGTTGTTGATAGCAACGCAGAATTGGCCAACGCCATTGAATTGGCCAAAGAAGCCTGTGATGAAGATGATGACAACGATTACAACGATGACGACTTCAAAGATGACAGACTTGATATCTGTCTGACAGCCTGCCCATGGGTGGTGAAAGAAGTTGAAAGAGATGCCGTAAATCTTACTGATCAGTACTTCGAGTACGTGATGAACTTCAAAGAAGACGGAACTGTGAAGGTTGCAGACCGCCAGGGTAATATGATTAGTGGTTTCTGGAGCACAAGGCACACCGATATGGGTACCAAGTTGCTGCTCGAATTCGACGTCCTGGTAGACTTTAACCTGGAATGGACCGTCTATGAAATAGGTCCGCATACCATTAAACTATTCAGCGAAGAAGGCAACAGGATCATCATGAAGCAGATCTGTGTGGATGATGAAGTAGGTCCTGACTCCCTTAGGGAAATCCTCAAAGAATGTAGCTGGATCATCAAAAAGGTATATAACCAGGGTGAGGAGATCGAAAGACTTATCGGATACGAATTCAAATTCATGGCCGAAGGTGTGGTTACCCTGAGCAATGGCGATATCGTCTATGACGGAACCTGGGAAGTAGCTGTTAATGCTGAAGGCCGTCTGGTACTGGCTATCACCATAGGGGAAGAGCCCGGAGTGAGCTTTGAATGGCCGCTGCGCGAGCTTACCAATGCAAGGCTGAAATTCTCTATCGAAGATATAGGCTACGAACTGGTTCTGCAGCGAGTGTGTGAAGATCAGGACGGAGACGTGCTGGAGATCCGCAACATTCTCTTCGGAGGCCTGTGGGAAGTAGCACTCTTTGAGCAAGGTGATATGAATATTACCCAGAGTTTTGCAGGCTATGACTTTAACTTCGAGCCTGAGAACATCGTAGGTGCTACCCTGGGAGATACAGGTCCTACACAACTCGGACTCTGGAGAGTGATCCGCAATGATGAAGGTAAGCTGATGGTATACCTGAACTTCGGCGACGGAGAACCTCTCGGACATCTTACGGACGACTGGCATTTTGTCTCCATTACGGAAAGCCGTCTGGAACTGAAGAGTGTTCGTGAAGACAATGCCACAGGTGTGGCTATTGAGGAGACTGTGGTCTTCGAGAAAAAATAGGTAAATATCCCGCAAGGGAACGTTATAAGATACCTTATTTGCCCCCAATTTTGCAAAAAAGGGTAGCTTCCACCGGAAGTTGCCCTTTTTCATTTTAGAATAACCCGCAGAAGCCTTCCGCTATCCGTTCTATATTCTTAAATTTGCACTTCTCTATAAACTGACACAACAGCATGTTTGACAATTTAAGCGAGAAACTGGATAAGGCCCTGCACGTACTTAAAGGACACGGGCAAATCACCGAGATCAATGTAGCGGAGACGACCAAGGAGGTCAGACGGGCACTGCTGGATGCGGATGTCAATTTTAAGATCGCCAAGGAATTTACCAATAAAGTCCGTGAAAAGGCTCTGGGACAAAACGTGCTCAGTAGCCTGAAACCGGGACAGCTCATGGTAAAAATCGTCAAGGACGAGCTCACCGAGTTAATGGGCGGAGATGCTGAAGGTATCAACCTGTCCGGGCAGCCCAGTATTATCCTGATGTCAGGATTACAGGGATCCGGAAAAACCACTTTTTCAGGTAAACTGGCCCACTTCCTCAAAAAGAAAAAGAACAAAAAACCCTTACTGGTAGCCTGCGACGTATACAGGCCGGCGGCAATCGATCAGCTGCACGTAGTGGGTGAACAGATAGGAGTTGAGGTATATTCGGACCGTGAGAATTCAGATCCGGTATCCCTGGCCAAAGCAGGTGTTAAATACGCTGGTGAAAACGGCTTCAGTGTAGTCATCATTGACACCGCCGGTCGTCTGGCTATTGACGAGCAGATGATGACGGAGATCGCCAATATCCGGGATGCCGTTGAACCTCAGGAAACCCTTTTCGTGGTAGATGCCATGACTGGCCAGGACGCAGTAAATACGGCCAAGGCCTTTAACGATGTTCTTAACTTCAACGGGGTAGTACTTACCAAACTGGATGGTGATACCCGTGGCGGGGCTGCTATATCCATAAAATCTGTTGTAAATAAACCCATCAAATTCATCGGTACCGGTGAGAAGATGGATGCCATTGATGTCTTTCACCCTTCCAGGATGGCGGATCGTATCCTGGGAATGGGCGACGTGGTTTCCCTTGTGGAACGCGCCCAGGAACAATACGACGAAGAAGAAGCCCGAAGGATCCAGAAAAAGATCGCCAAGAACAAATTCGGTTTTGACGACTTCCTCAAGCAGATCCAGCAGATCAAGAAAATGGGAAGCATGAAAGACCTGATGGGGATGATACCGGGAGCCGGAAAGGCCATTAAAGACCTGGATATTCCGGATGATGCCTTCAAACACATTGAAGCCATTATTCATTCTATGACGCCGGATGAACGCGCTAACCCCTCCAAACTCAATGCCAGCAGGAAAAAGCGTATCGCCAAAGGCAGTGGCAGGAACATTCAGGAAGTAAACCAGCTTCTTAAGCAGTTCAACCAGATGAGTAAAATGATGAAGATGATGCAGGGAGGCGGTGGCAAAAAGATGATGCAGATGATGCAAAACATGAAATAAACTTTTAATTGAAAATGGAAAATTGAATGTTCGCACAAGGTAAACTTCTGTCTTCCGTCTTCGGACTTCGGTCTCCCGTCCTTATAAAACCTCAAACCACATGACAATCCTCGATGGCAAAAAGATCTCAAAAGAAATCAAAGAAGAAATAGCCCGTGAGGTGGCTGCTATGAAGGAGCGGGGTGAAAAGGTGCCCCACCTGGCTGCAGTACTTGTTGGGAATGACGGGGCCAGTCTCACCTATGTGGGCAGCAAGGTGCGGTCTTGTGAGCGCATCGGCTTTCAATCTACGCTGAAACACCTGCCTGAGGAAACCACAGAGGAGGAATTACTCGCTATTGTAGACGAACTTAATAAGGATGAGGATATTGACGGCTATATTGTTCAACTACCCCTTCCAAAGCACATAGACGAAGAAAAGATCCTGATGGCCGTACATCCAGACAAGGATGTAGACGGCTTTCACCCTGCAAATTTTGGTAAAATGGCTCTGGATATGGAGACCTTTATCTCCGCGACCCCATTTGGCATTATGGAACTCCTCAGGCGCTATGAAGTGGATACGCAGGGCAAGCACGCCGTGGTCATTGGCCGGAGTCATATCGTAGGCAGACCTATCAGTATTCTGCTAAGCCGGAAAGGAAATCCCGGAAATGCCACGGTAACCTTATGCCATAGCCGAACCAAAGACATCAAATCCCTTACCCTGCAGGCAGACATCATCGTCTCTGCCCTGGGAGTACCTCACTTCCTCACTGCCGATATGGTTAAAGAAGGCGCCGTGATCATTGACGTGGGCATTACACGTGTACCCGATGACAGTAGGGAGAGGGGCTATTATATCACCGGGGATGTGGATTTCAAAGCTGTTAGCGAGAAGGCTTCCTATATTACACCCGTACCAGGCGGGGTAGGTCCCATGACCATTGCCATGCTTCTACAAAATACACTCCTGGCCAGATCCAGACACAATAAAAAGATTGGCCAGGCCAATTAGATTCGTCAAGTATTAAGACGAGTTTCGGGCTCCCACGTTGTATTTTATCCGAAAAGCATTACAGTTTAACTGATTTTTTGTAGGTTTATTTAACAAATCCTCGTGGTTTTGTTAATTTCTGATGCTGTGAAATTAATTCAAACAGAATTTTAATGTCCTTAATTTTACCCGTACTTGTTATCTGAACATTGCTTTGGAAATAATCAATAATCTAAACACTTTAAAATGAGAAAAATCAGTATGATCGCCGCAATTGCGGCTATCGGCGTTATGCTAAGTTGTGAGTCTGAGAACTTGGATGCGCCACAGGAGGTAAGCACAAGCAAAGTTGAATTGCCCAGTCCCGATGCCAGATTTGTAAGTCTGCCTGAAGTCAATAAGGTTGACATGCCCAAAGTAACAACCTCAAAAGGTCAGACCTATGGTACGGCCATTTATATGGCTGAATACCTGACTGCAGACGGGTCCGAGGCCATGGGAAATACCGTTTTCTTTAACGATCGCGGCAATAAACAACTGGGAGCAGATTTTGTGCCTGCACTACAGCAATTTTTTAACGGTACCACGGATGTTAGTTATTATGTGGATCAAAACAGACCGACTGCTGATGTATCCGTTGCTACCTCAACGCTGGGCATTAACAGTGCCATGAATACCTGGGACCGGGTAAAATGTTCAAATTTAGGTATGTTCGAGATCCCTTATGACGGACGTCCAACAGGTCTGGTCTCACTGGTCTTTGGTTTTGGGGGAAGTCCGTTTTACGTTGCTGATGTCACGCATTGTGGATGGCTGGGAGGTCCCTTCTTTGACTTTTTGGCACCGGGAGGTAGTGGCTTTATACTGGGCGTCACCTTTACAATTATCTATATTGATACTGTAACCGGCGATCCTGTGGATACTAATAACGACGGAAAAATAGATGTAGCCTGGCGAGAGATCTATTACAATGATACCTTTGGATGGAATCTAGGTAGCAATATTGATATTGAGACCGTTGCGCTGCATGAGGCAGGACACGGGCTGAGTCAGCAGCACTTCGGAAAGGCATTCCTCTCCAATGGCAATGGTAAACTTCATTTTGCTCCAAGGGCAGTGATGAATGCTGCCTATTCAGGCGTGCAGACTGCCATCATGAAAACGGATAATGCGGGCCACTGCAGTATATGGGGTAATTGGCCGCAAAATTAATAGTTTGATTAAAACACAGCTGAAACCCTTCTCCGGAAGGGTTTTTTTATGCTGGAATATAGGCCTGTGTAGTATCATCCGGGGTAATAACGTCCAGGTCATTGCCACCTTCGTCATTGGTACAACTGCCTAAGTAAATAAAGGCTGCCAATATGGTGGCTACTAGTAATATCTTTTTCATCACTCAATAATTTAGTAGGTATTCATTACCAAGTTCCTCAGATAATATAACGTTTAAAACAGCTGAATCTTATTTGCTGCTCTGCGGGAATAATGTAACTTTTGGCTCTAAACTATAGTTATGAAAAGCCTTCTGGCCACCTATGTCGCAGGCCTGTTATTGTTAGGAGCCTGCAATTCCGCAGACCGTGATTCTCAAATAAGTATTTCATTTACTGAAAACGCTTCAACCAACGCTCTTGATGGCAGGTTGTTGCTGATGCTCGCTTCGAAGGATGAAACCGAACCCAGATTTCAGATCAGCGCAGGCCTGAACGCCCAGCCGATTTTTGGTTTAAATGTGGAAGGGTGGAGCGCGGGAGAATCAAAGATCATCGATCAGGAAGTGTTTGGTTTTCCCTATGAAAGTTTGAACAATGTCCCGGAAGGAGAATATTGGGCTCAAGCCCTCCTCCATGTTTACGAAACCTTTGAACTCTCAACCGGGCAAACCGTAAAATTACCCATGGATAACGGTGAAGGTCAGCAATGGAACCGTTCTCCCGGGAATTTGTACAGCAAACCGGTGAAGATCACAGTAACACAAGATGGGATAACGGCTCCTGAGTTGGTCATGGACCAGGTAATACCTCCCATCGAGGAACCTGCGGATACAGAATGGATCAGGCACATAAAGATCAGGTCTGAGAAGCTTTCTGAGTTCTGGGGGCGGGATATGTATCTGGGAGCTCACGTATTGCTTCCTAAAGGTTTTGAGGAACACCCTGAGGCCAGATATCCGCTGATGATCTTCCACGGACATTTTCCTTCAGACTTTGGAGGTTTTCGCACTACACCCCCTGATCCCGAACTGGAACCGGAATTTTCACAGCGATTTGGGGTAGAAGGGTACAATCTCATTCAACAGCAGGAGGCCTATGACTTTTACAAGCGTTGGAATGAGCCCGATTTCCCGCGCTTCCTGATTATTGAGATCCAGCATCCAACGCCTTATTATGACGATTCCTATGCGGTGAATTCGGCCAGCCAAGGTCCCTACGGTGACGCCATCACCTATGAACTGATCCCTTATATAGAAGAAAAATTCAGAGGTATCGGCGAAGGCTGGGCCCGTTTCCTGTACGGGGGTTCTACCGGAGGTTGGGAAGCCCTGGCTGTACAGGTCAAATATCCGGAGGAATACAATGGATGCTTTGCTGCCTGCCCGGACCCGATTGATTTCAGGGCCTACTGCCTGGCCAATATTTACGAAGACGAAAACGCCTATTATTACGAAAGCGAGCATAACAAGCTGGAAGTACCTGCACACCGGGATTATCTGGGCCAGATCAGCACAACGGTGAAAGATTACAATCACCTGGAACTGGTGCTGGGCGACAAATCGAGGTCCGGCCAGCAATGGGATATCTGGGAAGCTACTTATTCTCCACAGGATGCTGATGGTTACCCAAAACGTCTATGGGATAAATTTACCGGTGAGATAGACCATGAGGTAGCCGCA
>JBPEXP010000177.1:0-9298 GCA_052031475.1 Flavobacteriaceae bacterium
TCCGGCGCCTGATTCTCATTAAACCAGGCAACACTCTCTACTACGGTATCCAGCACGGCAAGTAGTTCATAATTAGATCCACCGGCTTTCAACATGGTCCTTAGCTGGTTTACCGCCCTGGCCTCGTCTTCAATGATCAGCAACCTCATAGTGTAATTTTTGGTTGTTACCGGTCAGTAACGGCAGACGAACTACAAACTGTTCTCCACTGTTAATGACCCTCATTGGCTGCTCTGAGATCAGTGCATATCGCCTTTCTATATTCTTTAACCCTAATTTGGTGGAAGGCAGTTGTGTGGATTTTGATTGAATGCTGTTTTCAACAACCAACTCCTCCCCTTCTGTTCTCACCTGAATGGTCAATGGTTTAGACCTGGAGATCACATTGTGCTTCACCGCATTTTCCAGCAGCAATTGCAAACTCATGGGGATAATTAATTTAGAACGGGCATCTTCGGAGATGTTCCAATTCAGTTGCAGATTCTCCCCAAAGCGTTCTTTCTGTATGTGGATATAAGACTGCGCAAATCTTAATTCATCGGCCAGTGTGATCAGGTTCACATTGCCCGAATCCAAGATAAAGCGATATACTTCGGCCAGCTTGTTGACAAATTCTTTGGCCTCTTCCTTAGAATTCTGGTCGATGATATCCCTCAGTGTATTCAGGCTGTTGAAGAAAAAATGCGGTTGAGCCTGGTTGCGCAAAGTATCCAGTTGTGCCTGGACAATGGCCTGCTTGGCCTGCTCTTCCTCCCTGATGGATTTTTTAAGCCGTATATAGTAGTAAATGGCTTCATAAATGGCCATCGTCATGGTACTGATCAGAATAATGGGCAGGATGATCCTCGCCCTATCCGGATGGTTATAATTACCACCAAAAGCAATAGCCAGGAAAAATGCCCCTATCCGGTCTATGATGATCACCGTACCGACTATTGTTATAAAAAACAGGGGTATTCGCTTCCAATCATCACTGAAATCCGGGTACTTCTTCCGCAGCTCAATCAGCAAGGCCCTCATGATAAACCAATTGGAAGTAGAAAAGATCAGGCTCACGCTCCAATTGATTACAGCCTCCCCAAAGGGCAGCTTGGTGAAGGACCCGCCGGCAAATAAGTAATCAGTAATAAAGCTGAGCAAAAGGATACCGACCACAACAAACCAGAAGTCGTTAAACCCCAGGTACTTTATTCTTCTATCCTTATTGAACAACATGGTCTATGACACCTCTATTAACGGCAATCCCTGTTTGGCCTGGTAGAAAGTGAAGGCGATCCACGACAGGTAAAGTAGTCCAAATATGATTACCACAGGAATCTGCTTTTTATCCGGGGCATCCCATTTTCGGTTAAGGCCCCATGCGAATAAAGGAATTATTTGCAAACCGTGCAATCCAAAGAAATGAGCTACTCTCAGGTCGCCGGCTACGGTGCTCCAGTTAAGCAGGGGTAATCCTGCTCCTCCATCCGCTACGCCCACATTGTGCGCCAACTGTCCGATCATCTGCCCCCCTACCCAACTGCCGTAGAAAACAACGATCCAGCCAATCAAAATAGCCCATTGCACGGACCTGGTGGTTTTAAGACGTAATCTGATGGTCTCAATAATAAAGAAAAGCATCAGCAAAACGACGATGCCAATCAGCATGCCCATGGCGGCAAAAAGCAATCCGTCTAGCAGTGTGCTCTTATTGTAATGGGATTGAACCCCGCGGAATGCCTGAATGACTATGATCAGGATCTCAAATAAAAGCGTCCAGGAAAGAATATTGTTAAGGATATTCTTCTTTCTCCGGGAGAATGGATAGAGCGTAGTGAGAAATCCTACGGTCATAATATAGATACCACCGGAAATGGTAAACTTTAGAGGTTTGATCCATACATTGACTCCCATCAGCATCCGGTCATCCACCAACAGCCCCGCTATGCATATCAGGGACAGGACAAAATGAAACATCGCTATGCCATATAAAATGGGACTTTCCTGTTTTACGGTACTAAGTACGTTTCTCAATGCATTCATGACTACCTGTTTTTGATCGATTTGATGATGAAAAAGAGCAGAAATCCAATGGGGCCGAACATGAATGTGCCCAACAGACAGGGAGCCATCAGCAGCGGATGTATTCCTATTTCTTCATTTTTCTTGATCATCCACATGCCAACCAGCAGATCAAAGGCCAGGTAGTGTACCCAACCGGCCAGGACAGCATTTTCTTCAGTGAATAGGGCCATAACAGATTCAAGACTGCCAAAATCCATCATGCCGCCTGTTTGGATCGCCAGGAAGATGTAAAGGGCATAGATCAGGGAAAGGAATACGGGAATTACTTTGTAATCCATTAAAAATTGAGTGGCCTTCCATCTAGGCAGAACGATCATTAAAAGCCACATGGGCATGACTGTTAGATTGGCGATGGAAAATACTTCTGCAGTTGTCATTTCTATAAAGTTTATTTGTTGATTGAGTCACAAATATGCTTTATAAAAAAAGAAACTGCCTTCAATTCTCAGTTGGAACGTCGTAAGTGCTGGTTGAATTGCAAGACCAGTACTTCATGATCTGTTTACAATAGAAATAATCTCCGGTCCATCATATCAATGGATCGATCCGCTCCCGTAAACGAAAAAACCCACCAGCCTAATGCTGATGGGTCTCAATAAACTTAGAAGTATATATGCTTAAATAACTTTTACGTTCACTGCGTTTAAACCTCTTTTACCTTCTTGCAGGTCAAACTCAACCTGATCTCCTTCGCGAATTTCATCGATCAATCCTGTGACGTGTACAAAGTGATCATTATCAACGCCTTCTTCGGTTATAAATCCATAACCTTTAGAATCATTGAAAAATTTTACGGTTCCTTTACTCATTTTAAAAAAAATTAAATTAAAAATTGAGCTGCAAAGATGGGGCTAATAATTTAGAATGCAGCTATTTACTCTCATAATTTATTCCAGGATACCAGTTAAAGCTTATTTCTGTAACGTTACTTTTACGGCATCCATACCTTTTTGCCCCTTCATCAGCTCAAAAAGCACTTGGTCATTTTCGCTGATCTCGTCAATTAACCCACTAACATGGCAAAAGTGTTTTTGCTGAGTTTCTGAATCTACAATAAATCCATAACCTTTTGAGTGGTCAAAGAACGATACTTTCCCTTTCCTTATGGGATCGAATGTCTCTTCGAGATCTTCTTTTTTAGGGGTCGAAATCTCTATATTTTCCAGGTCCACCTCCTGTCGTTGTGTCAAATCCTGAGGAGTATCGGATAAATTGCCATCCTGATCAACGTAGGCAAATGGAATGCCCCCCTCAGTATTTTTAGCAGCTGCCTTTCTGGCTTCTTTCTTTTTTTGTTTCTCCTCTCGTTTCTTTAAGCGATTTTTTTCCTTTTCACGTTTACTATAAGATTGCTGCGATTTTGCCATACCTGGTGGTTTAAAGCCCTAAGATATGGCTAATAACCTCAAAAAGGTCTATAGTGGCTCTTTTATTAAAATCTTTAGCAAAATTATAAATCGGGATAGGAACCGTATTTATATGAGATCACGGTTATTAACTCCCTGATTTACCTTTAGAAGGTTTGACGGATTCTTCAAGTTTGTCGTCTTCCCAGGTGCCGTCGGCTATGACCTGGCCGTCCTTACCGTAGAAGACACCTTTACCGTCTCGCTCGTCGTCTTCCCACTGACCGGCGTATCTCTCGCCATTGGGCCAATAATAGGTGCCCTGGCCATTTCGTTTGTCGTTTTTATACTCTCCCACGTAGTATTGGCCGTCAGACCAGTAATAAGTTCCTACACCATGGCGCATATTGTCTTTCCACTGACCTTCATACCTGCTGCCAGTATTGAGAAGGGCTACACCATAACCATTAGCCTTGCCATTTTTAACCTGACCCACATAGTGCATCTGGCTCCCTTTGCTGTTGGTAAATTTCAAATACTCACCAAAAGATTTATTGTTCAGCTGCTTTTTGAGATAGTTGATCTGAACCCGTGCCTTTTCAAGGGCAAAGGTCAAAGAGTCGCTCTGACGGATATCCTGAGGTCTTGGCCCCATAGCCAATAAGGCAGAATCAATTTCCTCTTCCTTTTCACTCTGAAGGGCTGCCATCTGGTTTTCATAGCGCAGTCTCAAGAGTTCCTTGATCAGCGCAACCCGCATTTCAATGCTGGGTCCGTCTTTGATCGCCTCTTTCTGGTACTGGGCTTCATAGGCATTAAGGGCCTCGGTATAGTTCCCGTCCACAAGCATGGCATCGATCTCTTTTAATTCCTTCTGTTCGGCCATTTGCTCATCCAGATCGCTGATAAAGCTTCGATTAGCCTCCAGTTGTGCGCTTAATTGATAGGTTTTGAATCCAAAATAAGCAGACAATGATAGAGCAATTATCAGCAAAATACCTAATAATGGGGTGATTAGAGGTCTTTTCATGGAACCAAATAAGTGTGATTACAGCTTATTTACGTATTAATCGTCTAAATGGATTGCGGGAAGTTTATTTTTTACTTTTCTGAAATCCGGTGAATAATACATGTGGAAGCGCAGGGTAAACTTTTGTTTATAAACGGAACCATCACTTAATTCTTGCCCAAAAGAATACATTAATCCTCCCGCCAGTGTCAATCGTGGTGTTAGTACATAACCCAGGGTGGTGGTTAAACGCAGATCTTCAAGCGGACTATCCACCACAGCCTTGCCGCTTTGCATGATCAGTTCTGCTTCCGGCGACACGTAGATTGTTTTGGGTTCAAACTTGGGTTTGTTCAGGGGCACCTTCATCCGAAACATATAACGCCAGCGGTTTCGGAAGATCCATTGGCTGTTTTCCTCAAAGGACTGGGTCCATCTGTGTTCTATGCGGATCCGATGGTAGATCATCACAGTTCCGAGCGGCTGGGCAAATTGATACTGGTGCCAGATCCGCCATTCGGGAACCGCATTGCGATCTTCAGAATCCGGATCCGTATTAAAGTTTACCCGTAGCACCCCTCCAAGGCTTACATTGAATTTTTTGGAGTATATATATCCGATTGCATGGCGGTTATATATCTGACCAATCTGACCTATGAAAGGCATATCCATGGTCTCTTCGAACCGGAAATGAGTCTGCGCGTCCCAAAAAAGTCGTTTTGAAATACGGATATTGCCATAGGTATTAAACCAGGTGGCTGTTTTGGGATCCTTAAATTCAGATTCCTCCTGTGCCATAACTGGTCCGGAAAACAGCATCCACAGACCGAGGATTACACCTCCTGATAGTAAATATCTTCTCCTCATCCCCTACTCCTCGTTCTTTGATTTAACCCCAAAGAGATCGAGCACCACTTCCGGGTCATTTTCCCTTTTTAGTTTCCTTTCCAGCCTGGCCGTATCTTCTTCACGCATTTCAATCATACGCTTATAGAGGTTTTCCAGCAATTCTGAAAGTTCTGCAGCGTTGTCGCAGTTCAGATCGGCCGACACGCGATCCAACAAATAAGGTTTGGCTATACGGCGGTAGGCCGTGGTAATTCTCTTCTTGACCTCCTCATTCATGACCACGGAAATAAAGGGCTGCCAGATGGCATCCATGTATAGCTCACTGATCTCTTCCTGCTGTGCCGGTAACAGTCCGATAGCACGGCTTAAGCGCTGCAGGTCTTCAAGGCAATTCAGCAATGTCCTGCCTTTATCAATTTTGGTATCCACGTCTTCAAGAGCGGCATAGTCGCTGAGTTGGTCAGATGCCAGGGATTCTATGCTGGTAAGTGCTTCTTTGACAGCGTTGGTAGCAATAGGTCTGAGAGAGTCTATTTGCGCTTGTAGTTGATTGTTTTCTTTGATCAGTCCTTCTTCGATGGCCGTCAGATCTTGCCGGCTTTTCTCCTGTTTCAGTTTGTCCTTAAGCAACAACTGGATAGAATCTACACTCAGCCTGCTATATTCTGCCATTTTGTGGGCCGCTGATAAATCGCGGGAGGAAAAATCATATTGATCAGCATTGGGGCCTTTAAATGAGTTTTGCGCTGCATCATCCAGCCTTAATTCCGGAACAGGCATGGAAGCTGGCCAGAGATTCTCGAATAATTCTTCCCTTGAAATCAAATCGACCAGACCTTCCTCATTGTACTGAACCAACTGGCCAAGAGGTTCAAACAGTTCTGCTTCAATGGCCTGCAAGGCTGCATATAAATAGGCCGATTGCTCATCCGATAGTTTCAGGATGTTTAGTTGGGTATCTGCCAGGAGCGCACTTCCTTTTTCGAAGGCCTTCTTGTACGCTATTTCAATGGAGTCTAATTGCGATTTTTCCAGCTGAGTAAGCGGAAAATAGGGCACATTTACCTTAAACCCGGGTTTAAAACTGGCCTGACCCAAGCCGGTAAGTATCTGGTTTATTTTATCGTAATAATCACCGTTCTCCTTTAAGAGGCTATACAGTGTGCTCTTGAAAGTTTCAGCGCCTGGTTCTAAAGTCCTTTTAAGTTGCAGAAGGCTTAGAAAACGAGCGTCCAGTTCTATAATGGTATCGCGGGATCCAGCGGCCGAAAAGACCTCACTGACCTCTGTAAGACCATCTTTCTCAACCTGGATACTTTGTAGCAGTCCATTGCTGAAGAACCAGCTCTCAGAGCCGGATTCGCCATCTTTGGAAAATAGCGTCCATTCATCATGGGCCAGACCATTTCTGAGACAACGTCCCAGCAGGGTGCTTTGTGAATTTTCTATTCTAAAACTTCTTTGAGGAATGCCGTTTTCAAATTCAATTTGACTGTCGAAAAGGGTTTCCTGTACTTCAGACCGCTCGATCCGATCCACCCGATAGACCCATGATCCATCAGGTTTGCCCAATTTAATGAATCCGTCTGCCAGGTGCTGGATGCCGCTGATCAATACCCGGTATTGATAGTCGACCACCTCGGTTTGCCGGTCCGTCTGATATTCACCAAATTGAAAAGTCCAGTTACCCTCGGGGTAGTCGTTTTCAAATGCGCCTTCCATGGAAAAGGAGGTGTCTTCATCCTCTACCAGGGCATTCAGATTGGAGCGCTGCATTTTGAAAGGACCTTCCAGAATAGTATCCTGTTCCTGTAACCTGTAACCAAAAGATGCTGTTCCCTGGTACTCACCTACCCTATATGGTCCGTTGTACTGACTCACATCCTGGCTCCGGACAATAAGAGTGCTAAAAAACAGCAGAATTACCGGAAAAAGGAAATGAATCGATTTGTTTTTCATGAATAACATCGGCCAAATAAAACAAAAATATTTGATTAATGCAGATGATACGGAATATCATCCACCGGAACCGGTTTAAACCGGATATAACTTATACGGTTAAAGACCTTGATATGGTTTTTTCTTGTCCCTATATTTTTGTATTTTATAAGTAGGTTCTATGCAGGAAATTATTCAACAAATAAGCGATTTGATCAGGCAAATTGAAACTGACTATCCGGAACTTTACCAGTACCTGGACGAAAATCCTATGACCCTGCCCCAAAGCAGTGATCCCAAGGTTGATGAACAGGCGATGATAGATTATCTCAGGAGCCTGGAATTGTTGCTTGAAAATCACAAGCGTTTGCACAAAACATGAGTCTGAAGATCGAATATCGTATATCGATCAACTTTAATTGGTTTGGTTTCTGACTACTGACTTCGGTCTTCCGTCCAATAATAATTATCCCTTGTACACCACCCGATAAATCACGTCTCCATAATCATCGGAGATCAGCATAGAGCCATCCTTAAGCATTAACAGGTCTACCGGTCTGCCAAACTGGTCCTGACTTTCGTCATCCAGCCAGCCGTCTATAAAAGGCTCATAGCTCACCGCTTCGTTTCCGTTGAGTTTAATAAGAGTGATCCTGTAGCCCACTTTAGAAGAGCGGTTCCAGGAACCGTGCTCGGCTACAAACAAATGGCCCCGGTATTCTTCAGGGAACATATCAGCCGTGTAGAACTTGATGCCTAAAGGCGCCACATGAGCTCCCAGGTTCTGTACGGGCGCCACAAAATCTGAGCAGGGCCTTTGATCCCCATATTCGGGATCCTTGATGGTTCCCCCATGACAAAACGGGTATCCGAAATGCTGACCTGCCTCGCTTACCCGGTTGATCTCGCAAGGCGGGATATCGTCTCCCAGCATATCTCGACCATTATCGCTGAACCAAAGTTCTTTGGTTTCCGGATGCCAGGTAAAGCCCACTGTATTGCGCACTCCATGAGCCACGATCTCCCGGTTACTGCCGTCCGGGTCCATACGGGTTATGGAAGCGTAACGCTGATCTACCACCGCGGAATCACAGATATTGCAAGGTGCACCTACAGGCACATACAGCTTATCGTCCGGGCCAAAACCTATGTATTTCCAGCCATGGTGAAATTCCGTGGGATAGTCATCATAGATCACTTCGGGCGTGGGCGGATTTTCTAATTGACTTTCTATGTCCGGGTAGCGCAGTAGCCGATTTACTTCCGCCACATAGAGAGCGCCATTTCTGAATGCTATCCCGTTGGGGGTTTCAAGAGTGGTATCCAGTACGATCGTCTTATCGGCTACAAAATCCCCGTCCGTATCCTGAATGGCATAAAGTACATTGGCCGTTCTGGTACCAACAAACAACGTTCCGTCATCTCCCATAGCCATGGAGCGGGCTTCATCCACTCCGTCTGCATAAATGGAGATCTCAAAGCCTTCTGGTAGATTAAGGCGGTCTAAGGGTAAATTGGAAGCCTGCTCCTTCGTTTCAGTGACAGTCTCGCTTTCCTTCGGGGAATCTTTGCAGGAAAAACAGAAAATGGCAGTGCTTAATAATATGATTACAGGGATTGATGTTTTCATTTTATAATGTTGATTTGTTGATGCGCCCGTCCGAATGGCTTCAGCCGGGCGGGTTTATTTGTTTATTCGATGTCTAAATTTAGCTCATTGCGTTGCGGTCTATTATGAAGTTAATTTTCAATTATCAATTAAAAATACTTCTTTAACTCCCGTTTAAAGTACTCCGCACTATCCGCAATGCTTTGCATGGAATTCACAGCAAAATTGGACCCCTGTTCAATATAGTAATATTCGAGTCCTGATTTTTCCGGGTCTGGCAGGATGCTATGATAGTCTATAGAACCATTACCGAGTTCGGTATAGTCCCTGCTTTCTTTATGCATGTCCTTGATATGCCACATAACATAGCGTCCGGGCTGCTCGTCTACCCATTCGGCCGGGGTTTTTTGTGAATCGTGCATAACCCAGTACAGGTCCATTTGGAGTTTCACGAGATCAGGATCAGTTTCTTTAAGGAGGATG
>JBPEXP010000178.1:0-3111 GCA_052031475.1 Flavobacteriaceae bacterium
AGCGACTTTATAATGAGAAAAGGGTCAGATCTATAGGGGTCAGTAATTTTCTACAGCACCATCTTGAAGATCTTTTGTCTGTGGCCGATATCGTTCCCATGGTCAATCAAATGGAATTTCATCCCTATCTGGTTCAGCAATCCCTGCTCGATTTCTGTGCGCGCCATAAGATTCAGTACGAGGCTTGGTCACCTATGATGCAGGGGGAAATCTTTGGTATGGATGCATTTAAGGACCTCGCTGCCAAATACCAGAAGACCATCGCCCAGATCGTATTGAGATGGGATCTTCAGAAGGGCGTCATCACCATTCCCAAGTCGTCCAAAAAAGAACGGATCATCGCCAACGCGGATATTTTTGATTTTGAATTATCGGCAGAAGATGTTGCCTTCCTGGACAGCCTGGATCGCGGTAAGCGCTTCGGTCCGGATCCGGATAACTTCGACTTCTGAGAAATTAATCTTTTAGGAACAGCGCCCTCAGCTCTGTAGCTTCGGATGGTTTCATCTTGCCTGCCAGCACCAGGCTTAGTTGTTTTCTTCTGAGTGCACCTGCATAGCGCTCTTTTTCAAGATCAGTTTCGGGCTTTAGCGGGGGTACTGTGGTAGGACTTCCGGCATCGTCTACGGCAACAAAAGTATAGATGGCTTCATTGGCCTTAATTCGTTCGCCGCTGAACCGATCCTCCATCCACACATCGATATATACTTCCATAGAGGTAGTGAAGGCCCTGGAAATGGCAGCCTCTACGGTAACAACGCTGCCAAGAGGTACAGAACGATTGAAGGCAACATGGTTTACCGAAGCAGTCACGGTAATTCGCCGGCTATGCCTTCTTGCTGCAATACTGGCCGCCCGGTCCATTCGGGCAAGTAGTTCGCCTCCGAACAGATTGTTGAGCGGATTACTTTCACTGGGCAGGACCATATCGGTCATGATGGTGCGGGATTCCCTGGGAGCTTTGGGCTTCATGAAGAATTATTTAGGCAAAGATAATTTGCCTTTCAATATTTTCGAACTGAAATGTCTATTTTCTGGAGAGTAACCAGGCGTCTGCAGATTCATTAAGCCTGATGATCCTCAGCTGCTCAAGTGCTTCCCGGGGATCGTCATAACTTCCAAAACTGACCTGGTGTAAACCGTACTGATTTAACCCGAGATATTGGGCCTGATAGCCTTTTTGCTCAAGTTGCCTGATCCTTTTGTCTGCATTTTCACGAACCCTGTAGGCTCCGGCAATAATGTGATGCCTTCCGCTTTGTTTTTTGTTCACTTCAATGGAAAGTACAGGTAATTCAAAGGGCCTCGCATTGAAAAATGTTGCTTCCTGGATATTTTTAGAGACGATCTCCTGGGCTTCGCGGTTTACCAACTGGCGGGTATCTTTAGATTCATCGTACATCCTGAATCCGGTTATGCCGGTAGATATGGCTAATAAGATCACTGCGGCATATTTAAGATACTCCCTGATGGGACCTTTCTTTCGCTCCTCCGGAGTAATCATGAAGGGGATCTTTTCTTCCAGGGCAACTACCTCTTCTTTCAGGACCTCCCTGGTCACCGCGGGAGAAACCACTGAAGATAGTCCAAAAGAAGATGTCAGGTAATTGATCTTCTTTTCCGGCTGAAACTGGATTTTACCTTCCCTGTTCAGCCACAACTCACCGATATTGGTAAAATTAATTCGTTCTCCCTGTCGAAGTTCCTGCTTCCACTGCTTGGCTTTTTCAAGTGTACGAGATAGTATGCGCTCATAAGAGGTTCTCTCGGCGTTGGCGATGTAAGAAACCAGCAAACCGTCGTTAGAGGAGAGCTGCTCATTAAACGAGATCAGTTTAGTGGGAGGATAAATGGTATTGGTGGACCGGTGTATATGAGCCGACTTATTTTGGCTCAGGAATGCGCCAAATTCAGGTATGACCACACAGTTATAGCGGTATAGTAGTTCTTCTATATACCCAATTGTTCCCATTATTACAAAGATCAGAAAAATTATATGCCTTGCAAACCGCCCTTCATAACTTTTTATTAACACGAAAGGTTTACTAATTAAAATTGAATTGATATTTAATACATAAGTGACTGACAAAGAATTAATTGCAGCCCTAAGACTTCAAAGAATACCATGGGTAGGTGATGTTACAGCCAAAAGACTGATCAACCACTGCGGCAGCCCATCAGCCGTTTTTGACGATAAAAAGCAGGCCTTGTCCAGAATAGAAGGTGTTGGAGATTATATCCTGCGTGGATTACGGAACAGAAGGTACCTGGAGGAGGCCCATGTGGAATACGATTTTATAAAAAAACGGCATCTACGCAGCATTTTCTATACAGACCCGGAATACCCGGAGTTATTAAGGCACTGTCTGGATGGACCGATACTGCTGTTTGCCAGGGGCCACATCAGTCTCAATGATAAAAAGATAATCTCCATTGTTGGCACCAGGGAAATGACGACTTATGGGCGCAGCTTCTGTGAACAATTCATCGAGGAAATAGCTCCATTGGATCCGGTAATAGTTAGTGGTTTTGCACTGGGGGTAGACATCTGTGCTCAGAAAACGGCACTTGACCATGGCCTCCAGACCATAGCCTGCCTGGCACATGGGCTCAACAAGATCTACCCGTCCGTCCATAAAAGATTTGTGAAGCCTGTTATGGAAAATGGAGGATTTTTTACTGAATTCTGGAGTAGCAGCAGACCCGAGAGGGAGAATTTTCTTAAAAGAAACAGGATCATTGCCGGTATGAGCCAGGCTACCATAGTAGTGGAATCAGCAGAGAAGGGAGGAAGTTTAGTGACCGCCGATATGGCCAATGGTTATAACAGGGATGTATTTTCACTGCCGGGGCGGGCAGGAGATATTTTCAGTGTAGGCTGCAATAACCTGATCAAACAACATAAAGCTCATTTGATCACCTCTGCAGCAGACCTGGTTTATTTGCTTAATTGGGAAATGGACAGCAAAAGGGCCAAGCCGGTTCAAAGACGACTATTTGAAGAGCTCGAAGGCATCCAGAAAGTGATCTATGAGTATTTGCAGGTAGCAGGCAGACAGGCCTTAGACGCTATTTCGATTGAGTGTGAGCTGCCTGTTTTTAAAACATCAT
>JBPEXP010000179.1:0-11972 GCA_052031475.1 Flavobacteriaceae bacterium
ACAACGAGACTTACTGGAAATTGCCGATGAAAGCCGCAAAAATGCGTATGCGCCTTATTCCAAATTTCAGGTGGGTGCTGCAGTCCTGCTAGAGAATGGCAAGGTAGTAATAGGTAATAACCAGGAAAATGCATCTTATCCTTCCGGCCTTTGCGCAGAAAGAGTTGCTGTATTTCAGGCCGGGGCCAGCTTTCCCGGTGTGCCTATTAACGCCATTGCCATCGTGGCTTCTTCGTCACATAAGCAAACTACCAGTCCGGCTGCTCCCTGTGGCAATTGCAGGCAGTCTATCGCAGAGTATGAACTCAAGCAAAACAGCCCCATTCAAATAATCATGTCAGGAGTTTCCGGCCCGGTCTACATTTCAAAATCTATTGCAAATCTGCTCCCCCTGGCCTTTGGCAATACCTATCTCTAAAAGCTTTTCCAGGCTTAAGTTTAAAGGATATATCTCTGAGTTTATACCCTGTTGGAGCGTGGATTTAAGGTTTTAACCCAATTTTTTTTACCTATAGATTTAATGTGTATTTTTGTTTTTCTGCCTCACCGCGGAACTAATGCAGACAAGGCGTTCTCGAAATTTTGTATGACTAAAAAAACAGCCATTACTTAATGAAAAAAATTACCAAAGAAGTCTACCTAAACTGGTATGAAGAAATGCTTTTTTGGCGGAAGTTTGAAGACAAACTAGCTGCCGTTTATATTCAGCAGAAAGTCAGAGGTTTTCTTCACCTTTACAACGGACAGGAAGCCGTATTGGCCGGAGCCCTGCACGCCATGGATCTGACCAAGGACCGCATGATCACCGCTTATAGAAACCACGTTCAGCCCATTGGTATGGGTGCCGATCCTAAGAAGGTTATGGCAGAACTGTTTGGTAAGGTAACAGGTACTTCCAAAGGTATGGGAGGATCCATGCATATTTTCTCAAAAGAGTTTCGCTTTTACGGGGGTCATGGTATCGTAGGCGGACAGATACCTTTAGGGGCGGGTTTGGCATTTGCTGACAAGTACTTTAAAAGAGATTCTGTAACCCTTTGCTATATGGGTGATGGTGCTGTGAGACAGGGATCGCTGCACGAAACGTTCAATCTGGCCATGCTCTGGCAACTTCCCGTTGTCTTTATTTGTGAAAACAACGGCTACGCCATGGGAACATCGGTAGCCCGTACAGCTCATACCACGGATATCTGGAAGCTTGGGCTGGGATACGAAATGCCATGCGGACCCGTTGACGGAATGGACCCTGTAGCCGTGGCTCAGGAAATGCACAAGGCTATTGAAAGGGCCAGAAGCGGTGGAGGGCCAACCTTTTTGGAAATGAAGACCTATCGATACAGAGGCCATTCTATGTCCGATGCCCAGCACTACAGAACAAAAGCCGAAGTAGAAGAGTATAAAAAAATAGATCCAATCACCCAGGTCCTCGAGATCATTAAGGAGAAAAAATATGCCACTGATGAAGAGATCAAGGTGATTGACGACAGGGTGAAGGATCGGGTGAAAGAGTGTGAGAAATTTGCCGAAGAGTCTGAATTTCCACCGGTAAATCAGCTATATGATCTGGTTTACGAACAGAAAGATTATCCATTTTTAGAACACAAATTATAATAAGATGGCCGAAGTTATTACAATGCCAAGACTCAGCGATACCATGGAAGAAGGTACCGTGGCTAAATGGCTGAAGAAAGTGGGTGATAAAGTGGAGGAGGGCGATATCCTAGCAGAAATTGAAACAGACAAGGCTACCATGGAGTTCGAATCGTTTCACGAAGGTACGCTGCTGCATATTGGTATAGAGGAAGGCGATGGTGCTCCTGTAGATACCCTTCTGGCCATCATTGGTGAGGAAGGCGAAGACATATCGGATCTGCTCAATGGTTCCGGTGAAAAATCCACCGTAGAAGAGGCTCCAAAATCTGATGACAAGGAGGAAAAAACTGAAGTCAAAAAATCAGCTAGCCCGGCGTCTTCCGCAATCCCGGAGGGCGTTACCATAGTGACGATGCCCCGCCTAAGTGATACCATGGAAGAAGGTACGGTTGCCGCCTGGTTGAAGAAAGTGGGTGACGAGGTTGAGGAAGGAGACATTCTTGCTGAGATTGAAACGGATAAGGCCACCATGGAGTTTGAATCCTTTCATTCTGGTACTTTGCTGCACATTGG
The DNA here is from genome assembly GCA_052031475.1 of Flavobacteriaceae bacterium. GTDB lineage: Bacteria > Bacteroidota > Bacteroidia > Flavobacteriales > Flavobacteriaceae > JAHEJJ01. Next base: position 2,167 of record JBPEXP010000179.1, read on the forward strand.
TATCCAGGAGGGTGAATCGGCTCCTATAGATGACGTTCTGGCCATTATAGGACCGGCTGGCACAGATGTAGAAGCCGTACTGAATGCCGGACCGGCCGCATCAGAGGCTTCAGAACCTGAAGAGAAAGCCGAGGTAAAAGCAGAAGAGACCACCGCCGCCCCCGTAGCTTCGGCGCCAACCGCCACTAAGGACGGTGAGCGGATATTTGTTTCACCCTTGGCCAGGAAAATGGCAGCGGAAAAGGGTATAGATCTCTCTAAAGTTCAGGGCAGTGGAGATCAGGGAAGAATTGTAAAGAGAGATATCGAGAATTACAAAGCACCTGCAAAAGCTGAAACAATGGCTGCAAGTGATGCTAAACCATCCGCCGCGCCAGTTGTATACACGCCGGTTGGTGAGGAAAGCAGCGAGGAGCAAAAGAATTCCCAGATGCGTAAGGTTATCGCCAAGCGCCTGGCAGAGTCTAAGTTTACCGCACCTCATTACTACCTGATGATCGAAGTGGATATGGACCAGGCCATGGCTTCGAGGGCCCGTATCAATGAATTGCCGGATACCAAGGTTTCCTTTAACGATATGGTGGTAAAAGCCTGTGCCATGGCTTTGAGGAAGCATCCTCAGATCAACACCAGTTGGAACGGAGAGACCACCAAATACAATCATCACATCCATGTAGGAGTAGCAGTTGCTGTTGAAGACGGTTTGGTTGTACCGGTACTAAAGTTCACGGATCAAATGAGCCTCACTCAAATAGGCGCCAGTGTGAAGGATCTTGCCGGAAGAGCCAGGGACAAGAAACTGACTCCTGCCGAAATGGAGGGCAGTACTTTTACAGTCTCTAATTTGGGCATGTTCGGAATCCTGGAATTTACTTCCATTATCAATCAACCTAATTCTGCCATCCTATCTGTAGGTGCTATCGTGCAGAAGCCCGTTGTGCGAAACGGTGAGATTGTTGTAGGGAATACCATGAAATTAAGTCTGGCATGCGATCACCGCACGGTAGATGGAGCTACAGGAGCCCAGTTCCTACAGACGCTCAAAGCATATATGGAGAACCCGGTAACTATGCTGGCTTAGTTAGTCAAATATACACGGGTCTATCGATTTAGTTAATAAAGCATCCAACAACAATCTGGATGCTTTTTATCTTTGGAATAAAGCGATGAAAAGATTAGCAATACTTATGGGCCTCCTGGTTCTATCCTGCGGTACCAGTAAAAAGGCTACGGGTGTAGATAATGGATTGTCCGGTAACAGACCGGATGGGTTGACAGCCAAAATAGAAGAGCTGCCGGGTAAAAATAACAGGTCTGCCACGGCATCAAATAATCGCAAGGATCGACCTTCAGAATTTACAGACACTATCAGAATCCGCGATATCATGCAGTATCTAACGTCGGATGAATTGCGAGGCCGGGAGGCGGGTAGTGAAGGAATTGAATTGGCAGCCAGCTATATTGAGTCGTATTTTGAAGACCAGGGGGTTCAACCCTATTTTTCCTCTTTTCGCGACACACTGGAAAATTTTCCGCTCGCTGCCTATAACCTGGTGGGGCTTGTTCCGGGCAATGACAAAGAACTCTCTGATCAGTATATCATCATTGGAGCTCACTATGATCATGTGGGGATCATCGGATCTGCCACACAGGACTCTATTGCCAACGGGGCTAATGACAATGCATCTGGCACGGCCACCGTGCTGGAGATGGCCCGTTATTTTGGCAGGAACAGAACCAACAAGAGAAGTCTGTTATTTGTCTTGTTCAGTGCAGAAGAAAAAGGCTTGCTGGGATCCGCACATCTTGCCAAACGACTTAAAGATGAAGGATTGAACCTCTACACGATGCTCAATTTTGAGATGACCGGTGTGCCTATGACCGATAAGGATTATCTCTTATTTCTTTCAGGTTACGAGCTTTCAAATCTGGCCTCGGTTTGCAATGATTACGCCGGTGAGAATTTGATTGGATTTTTAGAACAGGCAAAGCAATTTCAATTATTCCGAAGATCAGACAATTATCCATTCCACCAACTATTTAACGTACCTTCACAGACCTATTGCAGTTTCGATTTTACCAATTACGACTATTATCACAAAGTGGAAGATGAAGCCTTTAGAATGGATTACGTTCACATGGTAAAGGTGATCAATAAATTGCTTCCTGTGGTAGAGCAGATCGCCAATTCAAAAGAACAGGAAATAAAATACTATTAATGGCAAAAATTCTGATTACAGGTTGTAGTAGGGGAATCGGATATCAACTGGCCAGATTATTTGCCGAAAACGATCACCAGGTACTTGCTCTTTCGAGAAACCCCGATCCTATTCTGGCCTTAGAGCTCCCTCAGATATCGGCCTTTGCGTTCGACCTTGAGAAGGAGCAGGACTTAAATGATCTTAAAGCCTTTTTGAAAGATGACTGGGGCGAGGTAGATATTGTTATTAACAATGCAGGCAGCCTTATTCATAAACCTTTCTTACAGACCGGCCTGGAAGAATTCAAATCTGTTTATAACGTCAATCTCTTCGGAATTGTGGGTATTCTTCAAACTGCTCTTCCCTTTATGCCGGCTACGGGTCATGTGGTCAATATAAGTTCAATGGGAGGTATACAGGGCAGTGTGAAATTCGCTGGGCTCTCTGCCTATAGTTCCAGTAAAGGAGCGTTGATTACGCTCACTGAACTTCTCGCAGAAGAATACAAGGATAGCGGACCTTCATTCAATGTTCTTGCTTTGGGAGCAGTGCAGACAGAGATGCTGGAAGAAGCCTTCCCGGGCTTTAAGGCACCGCTGACTTCAGAGGAAATGGCCGGTTATATCATGCAATTTGCCCTTGAAGGACACAAATTCTACAACGGCAAGGTGCTTCAGGTTTCCAGCACTACCCCCTAACTTAATTCTTCCGTTCAAATTTTTGAAGGCAGGGCTCAATACAGCTAAAGGCGAGTATTAAGGAACTCCCATCCCTGCTTAATCTTAATGGGTTGGGAAATGGCCATTCGCAATCTATATAAAACCCGATTTCGTCCTCCAGTACCAGACCACTGCTAGAAGGCCCGGACCGCGTACTGAAACTACAGACATCAGCATTGGATGTGTAAGTACCATCATCCAGGATCAGCAACTCTTTGTCGCTTTCTACCGGCATGAAAACACCGCTTCCATCGCCCGGGTCAGAAAGTATTTCTGTAAGGATCCAGCGTCCTTCAATGGCAGATGGACTAACCGCATTGTCGTCCGATCGGCAACCACATAAAAGCAGTGCCAGCAGGGCATATCCTGCAGCGGAAATAACCATTTTGTCGGGAAAGCGCATATCGGAGCGAGATTTAGGGCTATTCTTTAAATCCACCTCTTAAAATAGTAAATCATTTAATTATAAATGCTTTTAAATCCTATTTTTGTGCGGATGCAAGAATTACTGAAACCTTATTTGCCCGCTTCAGCCAGATCCTATTGTACGGATTTGCTAGCCTCCCTGGAGGTAGAGATCAAGATCGTGAAAATGCGTGTGAGCAGACATGGCGATTACAGGAAACTGGCCGACGGCAGACATATCATCACCTTGAACGCCAATCCGAATCCTTATAGATTTCTTATCACACTGATTCATGAAATAGCTCATTTAAAAGCATTTGAAGAGTTTGGCAGACGTATTAAACCCCATGGTCGTGAATGGAAGCGCAGCTTTCAGCATATGATGCTTCCCGTGATAAATCCGGAAGTATTTCCGGCAGATCTTTTACCGGCCGTGGCCAATCACTTTAAAAACCCAAGGGCCAGCAGTTCTACCGATGCCCGGCTTTCGCTTGCGCTTCAGAACCATGATCCGGCTTCAAACACCACTCCGGTACTTGAAATTCCACCGGGGGATACATTTAAATTATATAACGGTAAATTGTTCAGGAGGGGTCCGATCCGCACCAAGCGTATCGAGTGCGTTGAATTGGCCACGGGAAGATTATATCTGTTTCAACCAAGTGCAGAGGTAGTACGAACCAAAGACTACTAGATTCATGAGAAAAAATTATTACGCCGTGTTGATGGCCGGTGGAGTGGGTGCGAGATTTTGGCCGGTAAGTACCTCCAGTCTGCCTAAACAGTTCCACGATATGCTTGGCAGCGGTTCTACCTTGCTTCAAATGACCTTTCGGCGTCTGAACCGTTTTATCCCTGCCGAAAATATTCTGATACTTACCAATGAGGCGTACGGTAATCTTGTGAAGGAACAATTGCCACAGATTGAAGAGCAGCAGATCGTGAAAGAACCTGCTATGAGAAATACCGCTCCCTGTATCCTCTATGCGGCCATGAAGATTAAAAAAATGGATCCCGATGCCGTAATGATCGTGGCTCCCAGTGATCACTGGATTGAGGATGAAGAGGCTTTTGAGAACAATGTGATCCGTTGTTTCGAGATGTGTGAATCGCAACCGGCCATCTGTACCTTTGGGATCCTGCCCACTTTTCCCAATACCGGTTTCGGATATATTGAATTTGATAAGGAAGGCGGAGATGTTACAGGCCTTAAAAAAGTAATACAGTTTCGGGAAAAACCCGATTATCAAACAGCGAAATCGTATTTGGAACAGGGTAATTTTCTCTGGAATGCGGGGATTTTTATGTGGAGTATTAAAACTATCCTAAGCGCATTTGAAGAATATCAGCCTTCTCAGTTCGAACTGTTCCTTAAAGGTCTGGAATATTATAATACAGAAAACGAACAGGGCTGGATTGATAAAAATTACGCCAGCGCAGATAATATCTCCATAGATTATGCCATTCTGGAGCGAGCTTCGGATATCTATGTGATGCCGGCGGAGTTCGACTGGAATGATCTGGGAACCTGGGGTTCACTCTATGAAAAACTGGATAAAGATCAGCAGCATAATGCGGTAGTGAATGCTCAGCTGCTGAGTTCAAATGCCAGTCAAAATATCATCCGCACCCCCAAAGGTAAGCTTGTGGTCATAGAAGACTTAAATGACTATATTATTGTTGACAAAGAGGAAGTACTGCTCATCATGCCTAAATCAAAGGAACAGGATATTAAGGCAGTGCTAAGCAGGGTAAAAGAAAAATACGGGGATCAATACACTTAATTAAGATGGAGGAAAAGGAAAATAAACACGCCGAATCCACCCGTCGTGACACCGGTGAAAACGGGGAGGATGTAAAAAAGGAATTTAAGGGTTTCCTGGCCAGTTCGAGACGATTTCTGTTCCGTCTCTTCAATATAAAGACGGACACCGACCGTGAGGCTACCAAGGCCGCGATCATATCGGATATATCCTTTAGAGGACACACCATCTGGATTCTGGTCTGCTCCATATTTATCTGTTGTATCGGCCTCAATGCGAATTCTACAGCGGTTGTCATTGGAGCCATGTTGATATCACCGCTTATGGGACCCATCCTGGGTGTGGGTATGGCGTTTGCGACCAATGATATGGATACCTTGAGAAGGGCATTGAAAAACTTCCTGATCATGGTCATCAGCAGTGTTCTGACCGCCTACCTCTTTTTCAGGTTTTTCCCGCTACAATCAGAATCCTCAGAACTTTTGGCTCGTACAGCACCGGATATCCGGGACGTATTGATTGCATTTTTTGGCGGTATGGCGCTGGTAATTGCCAGGGCTAAAAGAGGAACTGTGGCATCAGTTATTTTTGGTGTGGCCATTGCTACCGCCCTGATGCCGCCGCTCTGTACGGTGGGATTCGGAGTTGCTATACGCAATTACGACTATGCTATAGGCGCGTTTTATCTCTTCACGATCAATGCGATTTTTATCGCCGTTGCCACTTTCATTATTATAAAATTCCTGGGACTTCCCGTAGTGCGCTATGTTAAATCGACCACACGAAGGCTGATAGCACGTATCGCCTCCGTACTGGCTATCCTGGTCATGGTTCCCGCGGGTATTACATTTTATGATGTTTTCCAGGAATCGCGATTCAAAGTACAGGCACAGGAATTTCTCAGGGAAACCATCGAAGTATATCAGTTTGAAGGCAATGGTTACTACCTGGATAACCTTACGGAAATACGGTATAGTGAGGATGAAGAGTCGGTTATCGAGATCGTCTGTGTGGGTGATGCGGTAATTCCTAAAAATATCATCGATACCTGGAAGGTGCAGATGGCAGATTACCCCAAGCTTCAAAACACGGAGCTTCGTATCGTTCAAGGGGGTGCCAGTGATATTCAGCAACGCCTGAGGTATATAGATGAATTATATGAATCTAAAAAAGCTGAGTTGGCAAATAGTGAAGCGCGCATCCGCGTTCTGGAAGAAGAAATCGCCCAACTGAATCTCAGAGTTGAAAGGCAGATCCCTTTTCAGAACATCAGTGCTGAGGCCAGGACCAATTATGAAAATCTGGAAAACATCGGGTTTTCTTACATTGTGAAAACTGATTTCAGTAAAACTGATACGGTTCCTGTATTCGAAGTTAAATGGAAAAGCGGAACCTCTGCCAATCAGCGGCAAACAGACAGGGCCAAGATGATGCAATGGTTGAGATTAAGGCTGGAAGACTCTACCATCCAGGTCAGGGAATTCAGGGATTAATCTATATCCTTCAGATATACCTGTCTTACCTTTTTGTATAATTCCGAGGAGTAAACAAAATTGGTGATGGCCTCGTTATCCGTCCTGAAGATTTCTTTATTGGTTCCTTCCCATTCTTTCTTGCCGTTTCTTAAGAAAATGATCTTTTCACCAATTTCCATAACGGAATTCATGTCATGGCTGTTTATCACCGTAATAATGTCGTACTCTTTGGTAATTTCCTGAATCAGGTTGTCAATGATGATAGCTGTTTTGGGGTCCAGGCCTGAATTGGGTTCATCGCAGAACAAGTATTTAGGATTCATCACAATGGCCCTGGCAATAGCAACTCGTTTCTGCATACCTCCGGAAATCTCAGAAGGTAGTTTGTCATTGGCATCTACGAGGTTTACACGTTTGAGGACAAAATTCGCCCTGTCCTGCATTTCTGACCGGCTCTGATTGGTGAACATCTCCAGGGGGAACATCACATTGCCTTCAACAGTCATTGAATCAAAAAGCGCACTGCCCTGGAATACCATGCCCATTTCCTGTCTCAGATTTCTCCTTTCATCTATGGAAAGTTCGGCAAATCGTCTTTTATCATAGCTGATGGTCCCCTCGTCAGGCGTGAATAGTCCTAAAAGACACTTTATAAAGACGGTCTTGCCCGACCCGCTTTGCCCTATGATGAGATTGGTCTTGCCTTTTTCAAAGGAAGTAGTGATCCCCTTAAGTACGTGGGCCTCTCCAAAATACTTGTGTAGATTGTTTACTTCTATCATCAGCCAAGCAGCAATTGAGTTAATATAAAATTAGCGACAATAATTACCACACTGGTCCAAACAAAGGAGGTGGTGGCAGCCTTTCCAACATCAAGGGCGCCGCCTTTCATATAGTATCCGTGATACGATGGAATAGTAGCTAAAATAAATGCGAATACCAGGGTCTTTATAAATGAATAGGTTACGTGAAAAGGTTTAAAATCAAGCTGCAGCCCCTCTATAAATTCAGCGCTGGAGGTAAATCCTCCAAAAACACCGGCTATCCATCCGCCCAGAATACCTACATACATAGCGATGGCCACGGCGAAGGGGAACATCATCATCGCGACTATTTTTGGAAATACCAGGTAGTTTAATGAATTGACGCCCATCACCTCCAGGGCATCAATTTGTTCGGTTACGCGCATGGTACCGATACTGGAAGTAATATAGGATCCTACTTTTCCGGCCATGATGATGGAAGTGAATGTAGGAGCAAATTCAAGGATTACAGACTGCCTCGTGGCAAATCCGATCAGGCTGAGCGGTATCAGCGGGCTGTCCAGGTTCAGTGCTGTCTGTATAGTAACTACCCCGCCAATGAAGAGAGAGATAAATATGATGATGCCAAGGGAACCAAATATCAACTCGTCGATCTCCTTGAAGATCAATGACTTCATTACGGGCCATTTGGTGGGTTTCTTGAAAACCTCCCTGATCATGATCGCGTAACTGCCAATATAGGTAAGGTAATTCATGGATGGATAGTAGACTTCTGCCGGTAAAAATAACAATATTAACCTTCAATTGAACTTGACATAAAACATTAAACCTTTAATTAATTAATTTTGGATTTTCATATAAGACCCATCTACATGAAACAACTATTATTGATCTGCATTTTCCTCCTGGCTATGACCTATGTGCCCGATGTCAGTGGCCAGTCGAGATCCAGAGGGAAACTTAAGCAGGAAATGGTTCAAAACACTGAGACCCCCAGATTGATGGTGGGGATCGTGGTTGATCAAATGAGGTATGATTACCTGAGCAGATTTTACAGCCACTTCGGTGACGGAGGTTTTAAAAGATTGATGCAGGGAGGCCACCAGTTTATAAATCATCATTTTGACTATGCCCCTACCAAGACCGCTCCGGGTCATGCAGCAATCTATACGGGGTCTACACCTGCTACCAGTGGTATCATGGGTAATGATTGGTTTGACCGCGGTTTAAGGGATCTTATATACTGTGTAGATGATGCCAGTGTAGATCCTGTAGGCACCCAGTCCGACCACGGCAGGAAATCACCTCACCGCTTGTTAACCAGAACCATTACAGACCAACTCAGACTGCATCATCAAATGAGAAGCAAAACCATATCTATAGCGTTCAAGGACCGCAGCGCCATTTTACCAGGTGGCTATAGCGCCAACGGCGCCTATTGGTTTTATGGAGAAAATGAAGGTCGCTGGATCAGTAGTACCCACTATATGGATAGTCTGCCACCCTGGGTAAGTTCCTTTAACCAATCGGATGCTGTAAGGAAGTATAAAAAGATATGGAATACATTTAAAGACATCAGTACCTATACTGAAAGTGGCCCTGACGATACGCCTTATGAAAAACTATTTACCGGTCTGGAGCGGTCCGTCTTCCCCTATGACATTCCATCGCTGTGGGAGGCAAATGGGCAGTTCACCCTTCTAAAATACACGCCCTTTTCTAATAGCTTGACGACGGATTTTGCCATGGCTGCCATACTGAATGAAGAGCTTGGAAAGGATGACATTACCGATTTCCTGGCCATCAGTTATTCGGGCACCGATGAAATAGGACATAATCACGGCGTGAACTCCAAGGAGGTTCAGGATGCCTACATCCAGCTGGATGCAGACCTGGAACGCTTTTTGGATTTTCTCGACCGTCGAGTCGGTAATGGCAATTACACGGTTTTCCTGACCGCTGACCACGGAGTGGTTCATGTACCTGCATTTCTACGGGATAACGGCCTGCCCGGCGGTTATTTCAGCCTGAAAGAGTCTATGCCGGCCATTAAAGAAAAACTTCAGTACCGATATGGCTCTGCAGACCTAATCATAGGCTGGTATAATGACCAGATTTTTCTCGATCATAGGGTCATAGAGAACCTGGAGATCGAACTTGCTGACATCCAGCAAGCCCTGGCAAGCGAACTGTTGAACTACCCGCAGATCGATATGGTATTAACAGGGAAACAACTGGAAAATGGGCAATTCAGTAATCGTCCGGCCTCATTGATGAAGAACGGTTTTCATCCGCAGCGTTCCGGCGATGTTTACTATGTGCTTAAACCAGGTTATTTGGACTATGGCCCCAGAGGAACAGATCATGGGAGTCCGCATATTTACGACACCCATGTACCCCTGATCTTTTATGGATTTGGTATTAGCCCTGGAAAAACGACCAGGCTGTCAGGCACTACCGACATTGCGCCTACCCTGGC